>CAJONT010000047.1 GCA_905235975.1 uncultured Prevotella sp. | reverse complement strand
CCGCCTCGGCATAGCCGCCCAGAGCGTGGGTGTGGAGCAGGAAGCCTACAACGAGGGACTGAAGTATGCCCGCGAGCGTGCCCAGTTCGGCCAGAAGATTATCCACTTCCCCGCCGTGTACGACATGCTGTCGCGCATGAAGGCCAAGCTCGACGCCGGCCGTTCGCTGCTCTATCAGACCGCCCGCTACGTAGACATCGCCAAATGCCTTGAGGACCTGCAGCGCGACCGCAAGCTCACCGCCGAGGAGCGTCAGGAACTGAAGCGCTACAGCCGTCTGGCCGACGCCTTCACCCCGCTGGCCAAGGGTATGAACTCGGAGTATGCCAACCAGAATGCCTACGATGCCATCAGCATCCACGGCGGTTCGGGTTTCATCATGGAGTACAAGAGCCAGCGTCTGTTCCGCGACGCCCGCATCTTCTCCATCTACGAGGGTACCACGCAGCTGCAGGTGGTGGCTGCCATCCGCTACGTCACCAACGGCACCTACCTGAGCATCATCAAGGAAATGCTCGAAGAGGAGGTGTCGGCAGAGTTGCAGCCGCTGAAGACACGTGTGGAGGCACTCGTGGCCCAGTATGAGGAGGCTATGAACCTGGTGAAGGCCGCCGGCAACCAAGAGATGCAGGACTTCCTGGCCCGCCGTCTGTATGAGACAACAGGCAACATCGTGATGTCGCTGCTCATCCTGATCGATGCCACCCGCGCTCCCGAGCTCTTCGCCAAGAGTGCCCAGGTGTATGTGCGCCATGCCGAGGCTGAGTGCGCCGCCCACTACACCTTTATCAAGAATTATCAGGCAGAGAACCTCGACAACTACCGTCAGGAGTAATCACGCCTGCCCTATACCCCCATACTGTGCCGGCCATCGCCTTTGTCTCAATGACATGGGGCGGTGGCCGGCCGTATACCTGTAGAGTTTCGGGAAATCGTTAATATTCCATAATCATTCTTGCACTTTGCACGTTTTTTCGTATATTTGCGGAAAAGAATCTTTTTTGGAAGTTTGCCGGATTAAACCTAACTTTGCCGATAATTGGGAAGTGGTACACTTTTGGATTACCATTATACAACTGAGGCGATAAAACTTGAATTATTAACCAAACATCATACACATGACAAACAAAAAGTATGGTCATTTCGACGATGCCAACCGCGAATATGTGATTACAGACCCACAGACGCCTTGGCCGTGGATTAACTATTTAGGCAACAAAGACTTCTTCTCGCTCATCAGCCAGACTGCCGGCGGCTATTCTTTCTATAAGGATGCCAAGTTCCGCCGCCTCACACGCTATCGCTACAACAGCATACCGATGGACAACGGTGGCCGCTATTTCTACATCAAGGAAGGCGACACCGTGTGGAATCCCGGATGGAAGCCCTGCAAGACACCGCTCGACAAGTATGAATGCCGCCACGGCATGAACTACACGCGTGTGACGGGTGCCAAGGACGGCATAGAGGCCAGTGTGCTCTTCTTCGTGCCCCTTGACGCATGGGCCGAGGTGCAGCGCCTCACACTCACCAACCACACCGACCGTACCCGCAGTATGAAACTCTTCTCTTTCGAGGAGTGGTGCCTATGGAATGCCGCCACCGACATGGAGAACTTCCAGCGCAACTTCTCCACCGGCGAGGTAGAGATAGAAGGCTCCACCCTGTATCACAAGACGGAGTATCGCGAGCGCCGCAACCACTACGCCTTCTACCATGTGAACGTGCCCGTGGACGGTTTCGACACCGACCGTGAGGCATTCGTGGGACTGTACAACGAGTTGAGCGCCCCCGCAGCAGTGGTGGAAGGCTGCTCCCGCCAAAGCCATGCCCACGGATGGAGCCCCATTGCCTCTCATTATATCGAAGTCACACTGAAGCCAGGTGAGTGCCGCGACTTCATTTTCCTGCTGGGCTATGTGGAGAATGAGCAGGACAAGAAATTCGCTGCCCTGCAAGTCATCAACAAAGAGAAGGCCCATGCCCTCATCGCCCGTTACGACACCACAGAGAAGGTGGACGCCGCCTTTGCCGAACTGTGCCGCTACTGGGACAACCTGCTGCGCATCTACCAAGTGCAGACGGGCAACGACAAACTGGACCGTATGGTGAACATCTGGAACCAATACCAGTGCATGGTCACCTTCTGCATGTCGCGCTCCGCATCCTTCTTCGAGAGCGGCATAGGAAGAGGCATGGGGTTCCGCGACTCCAACCAAGACCTGGTGGGCTTTGTACACCAGATACCGGAGCGCGCCCGCGAACGCATCATCGACATTGCCTCCACACAGTTCCCCGACGGCGGATGCTACCACCAGTACCAACCGCTCACCAAGCGCGGCAACAACGACATAGGAGGCGGTTTCAACGACGACCCCTGCTGGCTCATCTTCGGCACGGTGGCCTATATCAAGGAAACGGGCGACTTCAGCATCCTCGACGAACAAGTACCCTTCGACAACCAGCCCGGCAGCGAGGTGTCGCTCTTCGAGCATCTGCGCGTATCATTCGACCATGTGGTGAACAACCTTGGTCCGCACGGACTGCCCCTCATAGGGCGTGCCGACTGGAACGACTGCCTGAACCTGAACTGCTTCTCATGGGATCCCAACGAGAGTTTCCAGACCACGGGCAACAAGAGCGAGGGTTCCAAGGCCGAGAGCCTTATGATAGCCGGCCTCTTCGTGGTGACCGGCAAGGACTATGTGGCACTGTGCCGCCGCACAGGGCGCACCGACGAGGCCGCCCGTGCCCAACAGCACGTCGATGCCATGGTGGAGGCCGTGAAACAGCACGGATGGGACGGCGAGTGGTACCTCCGTGCCTACGACTTCTTCGGCAAGAAGATAGGCAGCCGTGAGTGTGAGGAAGGCCAGATATTCATTGAGAGCCAAGGATGGTGCACCATGGCCGGTATAGGTCTGGAAGACGGCATGGTGGGCAAAGCCCTTGACAGCGTGAAGGAACGCTTGGAATGCGAGCACGGCATCGTGCTCAACAACCCCGCCTTCACCACCTATCATGTGGAGATGGGCGAGATAAGCACCTATCCCGAAGGATACAAGGAGAATGCCGGCATCTTCTGCCACAACAACCCGTGGGTCATCATCGGCGAGACAGTGGCGGGACGCGGCAACGACGCCTGGAACCACTACCGCAAGATACTGCCCTCGTACGTGGAAGAGAAATACAGCACCCTGCACCGTGTAGAACCCTATGTGAACTGCCAGATGGTGGCGGGCAAGGACGCTGCCAAGCCTGGCGAAGGCAAGAACTCATGGCTCACCGGCACCGCCGCCTGGATGTGGTACACCATTTCAGAGTTCATCCTCGGTGTCCAGCCCGACTACGACGGTCTGCGCATCGACCCATGCCTGCCCTCTACCGCCCGCGCTTACACCGTCACCCGACTGTTCCGCGGTGCCCGCTACGAAATACACGTCGTCAATCCCGACGGTGTAGAGAAAGGTGTGCGCAGCATCACTTGCGACGGGCAGCCCATAGAGAACCAGGTGATACCCTTCGCCGAGGGCACTCATCATGTAGAAGTGGTGATGGGCTGACCCCACCCCTCTATACGAAAGATATTTTTGGAAGGACTTCACTCGCGGGAGTCCTTCCTTACGTTTCAGCACATGAAAGACTGTCGTGCGAATCTGCCAAAATGGCACAGGCAGTTCATCGGCATGAGATTTGAAACAACAAGGGCAGAAAGGAGAAAAACAAAATGACATTCGACAAATTCACTATCAAAGCACAAGAGGCGGTGCAGGAAGCCATCCGTACCGCCGAGAACAACGGCCAGCAAGCCATTGAGCCCACACACCTGCTCAAGGGCATACTGACCAAAGACAAGGAAGTCTGCAATTTCCTCTTCCAAAAGATGGGTGCCAACCCCATGCAGATAGAGAAAGTTGTGGACAGCGAGATAAGCCACCTGCCCAAGGTGCAGGGAGGACAACCCTATCTGAGCGGCACCACCAACACGCTGCTGCAGCGAGCCGAAGAACTCTCGAAGCAGTTGGGCGACGAGTTTGTGAGCGTAGAGCCCATCCTGCTTGCCATGCTGGGCGTATCGTCCACAGCCTCGCGGATACTGAAAGACGCCGGCCTCACCGAAAACGCCATGAAGGCCGCCATCGCCGCACTCCGTCAGGGCAGTAAGGTGCAGTCGGCCTCCGGCGACGAGAACTACCAGAGTCTTTCCAAGTATGCGAAGAACCTGATAGAGGCCGCCCGCACCGGCAAGCTCGACCCCGTGATAGGCCGCGACGACGAGATACGCCGTCTGCTGCAGATTCTGTCGCGCCGCACGAAAAACAACCCCGTGCTCATCGGTGAGCCCGGCACAGGAAAGACAGCCATCGTAGAAGGCCTTGCCCAGCGCATCGTGCGCGGCGACGTGCCTGAGAACCTCCGCGACAAGGAGATTTATTCGCTCGACATGGGCCAGCTCATCGCCGGAGCCAAATACAAGGGCGAGTTTGAAGAGCGTCTGAAGAGCGTCATCAACGAAGTGGTGAAGGCCGACGGCCGCATCATCCTCTTCATCGACGAGATACACACCTTGGTGGGCGCCGGAGCCGGCGAGGGTGCCATGGACGCTGCCAACATACTGAAGCCCGCCTTGGCACGCGGAGAGCTGAGAGCCATCGGTGCCACCACACTCAACGAATACCAAAAGTACTTCGAGAAGGACAAGGCCCTGGAGCGCCGTTTCCAGACGGTGATGGTCGACGAGCCCGACGAGCTGAGTGCCATCTCCATATTGCGT
>CAJONT010000046.1 GCA_905235975.1 uncultured Prevotella sp. | reverse complement strand
TACTATCACCAACAACGTTTTGGCCGTAAGCACGGTGCCTATAAGACTGGTGAGGTGGTGGCCATCAAGGCCAATCTGAACAATGCCAAGGCGCGCGAGCGACAGAGCAACATGAGCGACGGCACACCACAGGTGCTCCTGGCCATGGTGCGACAACTCGTGCACGGCGCTGGGGTACGCCCGGAGGACATTATCATATACGACGGTCGCAGACCGATAGCAGCCGAAATTCTGAATCTTGTTTGGGGGGAGTTCCCCGATGTCAAGTTCGTTCAGGACGATCCCGGCATACGCGACTACCAACCCGTAAACCCCAAGACAGGTGACTACTCGTTGCTCCAAAAACCTGACTGGGTGGAAGCCATCGATTTCTCTTCCGGTGAGTTCGAAGGTGCTCGTCTAATTCCTCGTCAGATATATGAGGCCACCTATCTTGTGAACCTCGCTATGCTGAAACTGCACAGTTATCCGTACAATTATATGGAATTAGGCGATGAGGGGCAGACGGCTGTGACGATGACAGCCAAAAACCATGCCGGCAGCGTAAGGAAACCATGGGAGATGCACCACTTTCTGAACACACAACAAGACGGCAAGCCCCATGCCTATTCACCTCTGGTAGATCTCAATGCGTCACCGAATCTCGGAGCCAAAACCATTCTTTATATGCTCGACGGTCTCTACTGCGGCAGGAAGCATGCCTCGTTCCCGCTTCACTTCCCCAATGCTCCTTTCTATAATCAGGTGGAGCCCTACGAGAACACTGAATGGCCCGCCTCGCTATTGGCTTCGCTCGACGAGGTGGCTTTGGAGAGTGTTGGCCTTGACCTGCTCTATGCCCAAAGCCTCAACAATGAGGAGTCTGGTTTCTATAACGTACCACGTATTTTGGTGCGCAACCAAGCCAGTGATTATCTCATGGAAATGGCCGATCCGCAACATGCCCCATCCGGCACAAATTATGTGCAGGATGGCAAGCCCGTGGAGAGTCTCGGTGTGTTTGAACATTGGGACAGCCCTGAGACCATGCGCTACAGCCGCAATCTTAACCCGAAACATGGCAAGGGTATCGAGTTCATCTTCATTCCCATGGGCAGTGCCGCAAAGGAACAAAAAGCAATCAAAAAATAACAGAAATTGCTCAAGTCATTCTTCCACATCGTCGAGAATGACTTCTGGACGACCGTCTGGTTGTTCTGCCTTAAAGGTGACATCGACGAGCGACAGACCACGTACGTGTCGGGCCCACAGGCCATACGAAGGCTGTACCTTCAGGTCGCGTATATTGAACTTACCCACACCTATTTCAGGGCAGAGCAACTGGGCGTCGCTGGCAGGATGACCGCCCTTCACTGTGATGCGCCAGTCTTCAAGGTGTACACGCTCAATATAGCCCGTCATGCGTCCGTCGGGAAGGATAAAGTCAAGACCGCCTTCCACCATCTCCGACTCAGGAACCTTGAAGCCGGCTATGATGGGTGTGGATTCCGGCTGCGAACCGTCGAAGGGCTTCCATCTTATTTTATTATAATGACTGCTGCCGGCGTAGATTTCGTCGCAGTCGATGTGCCGAAGGTCTATGTCTTCCACATGGCCAATGTTGCGGTTGGTAACCAACAGTTCGTGACGCAGTTCGTCACCCTTGTTGAAACGGAAGTGATAGGGCTTGACAGTGCTTCCTACAACTCGTCCTCGGTTGGAGATGCTGAGGAAGAGCGGGGTGCGTGTACGGTGCATCTCAGAACGGTGGTGCAGCGAACCCGTCTTGCCGCTGTTCAGATAGACGCGTGCCACACGCCCACCGTCGTTGGACGAGATACTGAAGCCTGCCTTGTTGGTGGCAAGCACCAGGATGTTGTCCACATAGACATCGGTGATGTCATCAGCCGTCTCGCTGCCTATTTGGAACAGGTTGCAGTTGGTGTCGCCTACGATGTTGCGAACGTACGTGCCACTTGACTTGCGGGTGAAGCCTAAGGAGCAGTCGCTGCCCAGTTTCACGATGTCGTCGCCGTTGGCACGGCTGTAGATATTTGTCACATACACATCACTGCATGCCATGAAGTCGAATATGTCACGGGCACGGCTGCAACTTGCACGCCC
>CAJONT010000045.1 GCA_905235975.1 uncultured Prevotella sp. | reverse complement strand
GGGGATGGCGAACTGAGTTTACAAGAAGCAGCAGCCGTATCCAACGTCGATGTGTTCAGTTCCAATCCCTTCATACGTTATTTTGATGAGTTGAAGCATTTCACAAGCGTAACCAAGTTGGAACCGGCTGCCTTCCAGAACTGTAGTTCGCTGAGGCGCATCACCATACCCGCCAACGTGACAGAAATAGGCGATTTGGCCTTCGACGGCTGCTACGAACTGTATAACGTCTTCTTCACAGACGGCTGCTTGGAACGTGTGGGAAATTTCGCTTTCTCTTCGTGTGTCTCGCTGCAACAGCTACATCTGCCTTCCACCGTCAAGTCGTTGGGAAATGGCGCATTCAACTACTGTCAGACACTTGAGGATGTCACCATACCCGATGGGGTGGAGAATATACGTTCCAATACTTTCTCGGCATGCGAAATGCTGAAGAGTATCGTAATACCGTGCAGCGTGAAGAGTTTGGATGAAACGGCTTTTACCGATTGTAGCTCGCTCACCACAGTAACCCTGCCCGCCGTGCTCTCTGCCACCCTGCCCTCCACGGTGAAGAGGCGCTATTACATCCATCGTCTTACACAGGAATATGAGATGTTCTGCAGTCCCTACAACCTCTTGATACCGAGAGTCACCGGTTTGCAGGTGTTTACCGCACCCTCGTGCGATGGATCCCGTGTAATGACGGCACGAGTTGACTCGCTTTCGGCAGGCACAGGCGTACTGATGCACGGAGAGGTGGGACAAGTGTTTACCTTCAATCAAGGCAAGGCGGTGACCAATGTGCCTGACAATCTCTATGAGGGTGTGCTTGAGGCCACTCTTGTAGATCCGGTACAAAACGACAAGGCTGCTTTCTTCCTCCGCAATGGTGCCAATGGCTATGGCTTCTATCGTCTTAACCAACCGATGGTGCTGGGAGCCAACAGGGCTTATTTACTTGCAGACCTCTCGCAGGTGGGCGATAACAATTTTATAGAGATAGCCTCTTTGCCCGACATCGACGACCCAAATATCTACGGCGTGAAACGGCGTGGCATCACAGGAGCCTCAGAACAGGACATCGCACCTCTGCAGACGGATGTCTGGTTCACACTCTCTGGCTTGCGTCTGCAGGGTCGCCCCACTCAGCCGGGCATCTATATTCACAACGGAAGGAAAGAAGCGGTGCGGTAATTATACCTTCTTACGCACAACAAAAGAAAACCGGCAGGAGCGGTTCCCCATGGGAAAGCTCCTGCCGGTAAGCGTCTGTATGCTGTAAATCGATTAGTCGATGTCCAAACTGTGGTCGAGCGAATCGTTGAAGTCCTTGGGCTCACGCTCAGCCAGTGGGTCGTGGTAGTCGTTGCGATGATGGTTGTTGCCGCCGTTGCGTTCCGGACGGTTGCCGTTGTTGCGTTCCGGACGCGGCTTGCGCTCAGGTCTTTCGCCACGCTCCGGACGCGGCCTGCGCTCCTGGAATCCTTCGGGCTTCGGTATCAGCACGCGGTGCGACAGCTTGTATTTGCCCGTCTTGGGGTCTATCTCGAGCAGCTTCACCTTAATCTTGTCACCCTCCTTGATGCCTGCGCTCTCTACGGTCTCCAGACGTTTCCAGTCTATCTCCGAGATGTGCAGCAGTCCGTCCTTGCCTGGCAGTATCTCCACGAAGCAGCCATAGGGCATGATGGAGCGTACGGTGCCCTCGTAAATCTCTCCCACCTCAGGGATGGCCACGATGGCCTTGATCTTGGCAATGGCGGCATCAATGCTCTCTTTGTCGGGTGCGCTGACCTGCACCTTGCCCACACCGTCTTCCTCGTCGATGGTGATGGTGGCACCTGTATCTTCCTGCATCTGCTGGATGATTTTTCCGCCCGGGCCAATGACGGCACCGATAAACTCCTTCGGTATCTCGAAGGCCACGATGCGCGGCACATGCGGTTTGAGCTCGGGTCTCGGCTCGGCTATCGTGTCGGTCAGGTGGCGAAGGATATGCTCGCGGCCCTGCTTGGCCTGCAGAAGTGCCTTCTCCAGAATGTCGAAGCTCAGACCGTCGCACTTGATGTCCATCTGTGTGGCGGTGAGACCATCGATGGTGCCGGTGGTCTTGAAGTCCATGTCGCCCAGGTGGTCCTCATCGCCCAGGATGTCGCTCAGTACAGCGTATTTCTCCTCGCCGGGGTTCTTGATCAGACCCATGGCAATGCCGCTCACAGGTTTTTTCATGGGCACGCCGGCATCCATCAGTGCAAGGGTGCCTGCGCACACGGTGGCCATCGACGAAGAGCCGTTGCTCTCCATAATCTGGCTCACCACACGCACGGTGTAGGGGAACTCGGCGGGAATCTGGTCTTTCAGAGCCCTCCATGCCAAATGGCCGTGGCCAATCTCGCGACGTCCCACGCTGCGCTGTGCCTTTGCCTCGCCAGTACAGAACGGGGGGAAGTTGTAGTGCAGCAGGAAACGCATGTAACTCTTGTCGAGCACGTCGTCAACCAGCTTCTCATCCAGTTTGGTGCCTAAGGTCACGGTAGTGAGCGATTGGGTCTCACCGCGGGTGAAGATGGAGCTTCCGTGAGGCATGGGCAGAGGTGACACCTCGCACCAGATGGGGCGTATGTCGGTGGTCTTTCGACCATCCAGACGGATGCCCTCGTCGAGGATGCAACGGCGCATGGCGTCACGCATCACGTCGTGGTAGTAGCGGTCCATCATGGCCTCTTTCTCTTCTGCTTCCTCATCGGTCAACTCAGTGTGGGCGGCTCTGTACGACTCCTTGAAGTCGGCCAGTATCTTGTCAAAGGCTTCAGCACGGTCATGCTTCTCCAGTGCCTGTTTGGTCACGTCGTAGGCGGGCTGATACAGTTCTTTGTTCATCTGCTCTCTCAGCTCCTCGTCGTTCACCTCATGGTCGTATTCGCGCTTTACATCGGTGCCCAGTTCGGCAGAAAGCTCCTTCTGGAGCTCGCACATCGGCTTAATGGCATCCATGGCAGCCTTCAAGGCGCCCAGCAGGTCTTGCTCACTCACTTCTTTCATCTCGCCTTCCACCATCATGATGTTGTCGGCAGAAGCGCCCACCATGATGTCCATGTCGGCCTCTTTCATCTGCTCGAAGGTGGGGTCTATCACGTATTCGCCGTGGATGCGGGCCACACGTACCTCGGAGATGGGGCACTCGAAAGGAATGTCGGAGCAGGCCAGCGCTGCCGAAGCGGCGAATCCTGCCAGTGCATCGGGCTGGTCAACACCATCGGCGCTGAGCAGCATCACATTTACAAATACCTCTGCATGATAGTTGGAGGGGAACAGCGGGCGGAGCACACGGTCCACTAAGCGTGAGGTGAGAATCTCATTGTCGCTGGGCTTGCCCTCTCTCTTGGTGAATCCACCGGGGAAACGTCCTGCAGCGGCATACTGTTCTCTGTAGTCCACCTGCAGCGGCATAAAATCGGTTCCGGGAACTGCATCTTTTGCGGCACAAACAGTGGCCAGAAGCACGGTGTTGCCCATGCGCAGCATCACGCTGCCGTCGGCCTGTTTTGCCACCTTCCCTGTCTCTATGCTGATACTTCTTCCGTCAGGCAGAGAGACTGTTTTGGTAATAACGTTCATCTAAAAAAACTTCTTGTATAATACATCTTTTAAAAAATCGGCCAAAGTTAATCATTTTCAGTCTAACAGACGAAGAAAACCTTAAAAAAAACTTTCTTTACACAAAATTCGCATCCCGACAGACATCAACGCCGTCTTCCCTTTTTGTCGCCTCCAGCCCCCTTGTGTCGCATGCTGCCGGAAAAAATCTGCGAAAACATTTGTTTTACACGTGAAAAAACATTTATTTTGCAGGCGGAATATAATCCCTCGGACGAAAGCCGTTGGCTAAAGTTAATATTCAATAAACAGATGTGTGACAAGTTAAAAATGATTAATGGGTTTCAACTTTCCTATGTTTCATCCGTTTAACAAGTACAGATCGTGTAGTGAATACTATAGAGTGCGATATCAATTAATTAAAAGTTTTACTAAATTTATATGTTGAAAATGAAAAATAAGATTGTTATTTTATCCTTGGTGGCTTTCAGCCTCTTTCTGACCGGTTGTGCCAGCAAGAAACAGTTGACCGAATGCCAGGATCAGAATCGTGCGCTTAACGACAACTATATGACGGCAAAGGAACAACTTGCTGCAAGCACCTCACGTGTGGCCAGCCTTGAAGAGCGCCTCGCGCAGACCGAAAAGGCATACAACCAACTGCAGAACTCGCTCGACAAGAGTCTTGCCAATGCCAACCAGAATAATGTGAGTATCGATAAGTTGGTGGACCAGATCAATGAGTCGAACCAGTATATCCGCCATCTGGTGGAAGTGAAGAGCAAGAGCGACTCCCTCAATATGGTGCTTACCAACAACCTGACCCGCTCGTTGAGCAAGGACGAACTCAAAGAAGTGGATGTGCAGGTGTTGAAGGGCGTGGTGTACATCTCGCTGGCCGACAATATGCTCTACAAGAGCGCCAGTTACGAAATCAACGACCGTGCTGCCGAGACGTTGAGCAAGATAGCCAAGATTATCATGGACTATCGCGACTATGACGTGCTCGTGGAGGGTAATACCGACAATGTGCCCATCACGCGTGAGAACATCCGCAACAACTGGGACCTGAGCTGTCTGCGCGCTTCAAGTGTGGTGCAGTATCTGCAGAACAATTTTGGGGTCGACCCGAAACGTCTCACTGCCGGTGGACGCGGCGAATACAATCCTATTGCCACCAACGACACCGAGGTGGGCAAGCAGCGCAACCGCCGTACACAAATCATCATCACTCCGAAACTCGACCAGTTTATGGAACTTATCGACAAGGCTCCCGAAAGTGAGTAGGTCGGAACGTTGAAATCCGTACAGAGCCCCTGCATACTTTTCCACATGCAGGGGCTCTGTTGTTTATTTGGTGAAAAGTATCTGTTCTTCTCTGCCGTCGGTTCTCTTAACCTTGATCAGGTATGTACGGCCTATGAGGAAAGGATAGCGCTTGTAGTCGGTGAGGCTGCTGACTGCCTGCCCGTTGATGCTCAGGATGATGTCGCCGGAACGGAACCCCTGCTCATAGTAACGGCTGCCTTGCCATACCATGCCTATCTTCACACCGTCGGGCGACGGCACAAAGGCAATGTCGGTCGGGGTGTTGCCTACAAGTGTTGTATCTCCTTTGGCATACGGCTGGAAAAGCATCGTCTTGAGGTGGGGCAGGATGACAAGACTGCCGTAGCTGAACAGCGTGGCACCTATGCGCGAGTAGCCCTGCGTGGTAAGCGTGTGGTAGTCGGTGAAGGTGTAGTCGCCCAGCATGAGGCGGTCCAAATGGAGGAAGTAAATGTCGTCGCTCTCCTCGGCACCGAATTTGCCGATGCTACGGCTTCCAAAACCTTGACCCTCTATCTGTGAGGCAAAGTCTGGCACTTCCTCTGAGAATACCTCGCGGCTGTGACGCCCCATCACATACAACCGCCTGCTGCCTGTATCGAAAAGGGCTTCGTCGGAGCAGCGGTCATAGGGAGTCAGCTTGACATGAGGCACAAAGCGCAATAGGCGGTATTTCCATTTGTGGCCGTTTTCACGGCGGAGTAGATTCTTACGGTCGGTCAGTATCATCCACCCTCTCTGTACGTCAATCTTTGCACAAAGACCTTTGTTGAAAAGGTCGAAGCCGATGATGGCATCATAGGGGCGCTTTTCTTGATTAGGGCGGTGAAGGGTGCCGCAATAGTTGTGTATAATGAGATTTCCAAGTCTGAAATCGGGAAAGCGGACTGCTTGGATGCTGTCTTTGTGACCATGGGCATCCTGCACTTCCATCTTGCCCAACTTCTGTCCTATACGAAAGGGACTGTCGGTGTAGAGCAAGCCCTGACTGCAGCCAGTGTCTAAGTTGAACCGGTATTGCTTGCCGTCAATCTCAACGGGAATGTATATCTGGTCGTCTTCGTATTCGATAGGGATGGTATCAACGAAATTCTTGGCCGAAAGGGTGAAGTCTAACTTATAACGGTTGGTCTGCGCCTGTACAAGCGGATGCAAGAATGCCAATATATATATAATAAGGAGAATTCTTTTCATATAATTAAGCCATTTAAGGTCCCAATTGGCGGTAACGTGGAAAATCGGCAACAAATTTAATGATTTTCTTGATAAATAGCAAAATTAATTCAGTTGTCACCGCTTTTGTGTCCTCTTTCTGTGTCAGCTATCCGTGGTTTTTTAGGCGTTTCCCTTCGTTTTATCTGTCAAAAACAGCCCAAAAGACCTTTTAAACTTCTTCTTTTGTCAATAAACAGGAAATTTTTCGTCATTTGGTGAAAAAAGTTCCGTTAAAATTTGGATGGAGCCTGTAAAGTTTATACCTTTGCATCCGCTTTCGGCCGTTTGGCAGGGTTTCGCCCTTGGGCCGGAGCTAAGAGAAAGCGTTCTTTGAAAGGATTACATAGAAGACAGAAGAAGTAGTACAAGAGCGCCGCGGCCAGTCCGCGGC
>CAJONT010000044.1 GCA_905235975.1 uncultured Prevotella sp. | reverse complement strand
TCCTTGGCGAAATCGCTCTCGCGCAGGTAGTAGGGCTGGCCGGAAAGGCGCTGGGGCAGGGACAGGTCCGTGAGGCGGATGTTGTGGACATCATCGAAGATGAAGGCGGGACGGAAATCCTCGTCCTTCAGCGACAGGCGCACGTTGCGGAAGGTGATGCCCTGCACATGGCGCACGTAGAATCCCCATGAGGGCAGTTCGCCGAACATGGAGAACTCGGGATAGCTGCCCTCCTGCTCTGGCACTTGGTGTATCTGGCTCAGGGGGTAGTAGTAGATGCCCTTGGAGGCGCGGCCGGGATAGATGAGCTCTATGTTCTCGAGCAAGATGTCCTGCACGGGATGCCCCGGGATGCCCGTCACCGAAGAGGGCCGCGGATTGTAGACGCTGAAGCCCGGGCCGCGCAAGTCGTAGTCGATGTCGGGCACACCGAAAGCCATCTCCACGAAGACGTTGCGGATGACAATGCGACGCGCCACGCCGGTAGAGTCGCCGCCGCGGTGGCCGAGGCGCACGAAGATGGGGTTGCCCGTGTTTGTGGCATGGATGCCGTCTACAAGGATATCCTCTAAGGTGCCGCCGTCTACACACTCAAGGGCGATGGCCGAACGGAAGGTGTCGCGCACGCGGATGTTGCGCACGGTGACATGGCGGAAACCGCCCCACGACGCGGTGCCGAACTTGACTGCGCTGGCACTGCTCCGTATCTGGCAGTCCTCGATGAGAATGTTTTCATTGCCGGAGGTGGTGTCGTATGACTTGAGGCAGATGCCGTCGTCGGCAGAGTTGATGTCGCAGCGGCGGATGACCACATCGTGGCAATCGGTCACATCGATGCCGTCGTTGTTCCAGTAGGCGCGGTTCTCAAACTGTATGTCGCTGATGTGCAGACGCTCGCACGAGTGGAAGGAGAGGCCCCAGCAGGCACTGTTGCGCAGGTTGAGCCCTTCGATGCGGATGTCGCTGCTGTTCGACACGAAGAACAGTGTGGGGCGCAGGGGTTCGTTGGCTCTGCGGCGGCGACGCGGCCCTTGGGGCTCGTCGGCTGTGGGCAGGTTGAGCAGGCTGTCGATGTGGAGGGCCAAGTCGCGCCCGTTGCCATCGATGAGACCGCTGCCCGTGATGGCGATGTCGTGGGCTCCATCCGCCACGATGAGCGCCATGGTGGAGTTGTCGCTCGCCTCTGAGGCGATGAGCGAACGGTAGTCGTCGGGGTCGGTGCTGCCCGAAAGGGTGGCCCCGCGCTCAAGGTGCAGTTCGACGCCCGACTTCAGTATGATGCACCCTGTGCGATAGGTGCCCGGTGTGAAGCGCAGCTGGCCCCCGCCGCGCTGGCTGAGCTGGTCGATGCAGCGCTGTATGGCTGCCGTGCAGAGGGTCTGCCCGTCGGCGGCGATGCCTTGCTCTGAGGCGATGAGTGTCTTGCGTGCTGCCTGTGCCGTAGCGGTCAGCGCCACGAACAGGAGAAAGAGTGATAGCCTTATTGGATATTTCATGGTGCAGAGGTTTTTCATCACTTGTTTCATGCTGCAATATTTGCAGAGCTGATGTAAAGGTACTCATTTTTTGGGAACATTCCGCCTCATTCTGACAAATTTTGACAGAAACTTCGTTTATTTCAACAAAATACCGCATTTTGTAACCCAAATCTTTCATTTTTTTCATTATCTTTGCATCTTAGAAACATAATCCTACAATCGTGAAGAAATTATTAGTCATCATTGCCTTCATGAGTGCTTGCTTGGCACTTGAGGCACAAGAGTCGAAGGTGGTCTATCTGTCGGGCACTGACAAAGACCACACCGTAGACTGGCAGTTTATGTGTACCGACGGTGCACGCAGTGGCGAATGGACGACAATTCCCGTGCCCTCGTGCTGGGAACTGCAAGGATTTGGCGGTTACAACTACGGTCACGACCGCAATCCCCACACGGAGCACGGCCTCTACCGCACCCAGTTTGTAGCCCCCCGCGAATGGAAAAAAGCACGCACGTATGTCGTTTTCGAGGGCGTGATGACCGATGCCGAGGTGAAAGTGAACGGCACGCTGGCGGGTCCCATCCACCAGGGTGCCTTCTATCGCTTCAAATACGACATCTCGCAGCTGCTCCACTACGGCGAGAGCAACACCCTTGAGGTGGAGGTGAGCAAGGAGTCGACCAACAAGAGCATCAACGAGGCAGAGCGCCGTGCCGACTACTGGATTTTCGGCGGCATCTTCCGGCCTGTGTACCTCCGGGTAGAGCCCACCTCGTTTGTGGACCGTGTGGCCATCGATGCCCGCCACACAGGAGCCTTCACCGCCGATGTGACAGTGAACCGCACCACCACCAAGAAGCGGCTCGGCGTGGAAGTGGCCATCGAAGATGCCGAGGGCAATGTGGTGGCCAGTCTGCCCACCCAGCCGATGACCTCCGACAGTGTGCGGCTCACCCTGCAGGCCAATGCGCCGCTGGCATGGACACCGGAGACGCCCCACCTCTACACCGCACGCTTCACCCTGCGTGAGGGGCGCCGTGCCGTGCACACCTACCGCCAGCGCTTCGGCTTCCGCACCGTGGAGTTCCGTCCCCAGGACGGCGTCTATGTGAATGGCACGAAAATCAAGTTCAAGGGCGTCTGCCGCCACACCTTCTGGCCTGAGAGCGGCCGCACCAGCAGCAAGGCGCTGGCCATTGAGGATGTCAACCTGATAAAAGACATGAATATGAATGCCGTGCGCATGAGCCACTATCCCCCCGACACCTACTTCCTTGACGTGTGCGACTCGCTCGGCCTCTTCGTCATCGATGAGCTCGCCGGTTGGCAGAGCGCCTACGACAGCATCACCGCCTGCCGCCTGGTGCCCACGATGATACGCCGCGATGTGAACCATCCCAGCATCGTGATGTGGTCCAACGGCAATGAGGGCGGATTCCCGAAGGCGGCACGTCCGCTCTACGCCATTTACGACCTGCAGAAACGCCATGTGGTGGAACCGTGGTCCAACTACGACGGCATGGACACCCACCACTATCCCAAATATCGCACCACACTGGAGAAAGCCTCGCGCAGCGACATCGTGTATATGCCCACCGAAAGTCTTCACGGACTGCACGACGGCGGACACGGAGCCGGACTGGAGGACTACTGGGAGGTGATACGCACGAAACCGAATGCCGCAGGACAATTCCTGTGGAACCTCGCCGATGAGGGTGTGGTGCGCCGCGACATTCACGACAGCATCGACGTCTTCAACGACAAGGCACCCGACGGCATCCTCGGTCCACACCATGAGAAGGAAGGCTCCTTCTATGCCATCCGCGAGATATGGTCGCCCATCTACATCGCACAGCCCGACCTCGCCCATTTCGACGGCACACTGTCCATTTCCAACCGCTACCATTTCACAAGCCTCGGCAAGTGCTCCTTTGCCGCCAAACTGCGCACCCTGCCGAGACAGCGGCGAGGAGGAGGCGGTGGTGAGACCCGCGAGACATCCGTGCGCAGCGAAGTGCCCGACCTGGCTCCGTGGACGGAGAACGGCACCATGCGCCTCTCGTTGCCCGACGACTGGAAGAGCTACGACCTGCTCTCCGTCACCGCCACCGACCCCTCGGGACGTGAGGTGATGACCTGGACGTGGCCCATCCGCACACCGGAGCAAATCACGGGCCGGCTCATGGACCGCCTGTCTCAATCTGCCGCACAGGCAGAAACGCCACAGGTCAACGAGACGGCCGACCGCCTCACCGTGCGCACCTCGCAACTGGAGGTGAGCTTCGACAAGACCACGGGGCTGATTGCTTCGGTGCGCAGCAGGGGAGAGCAGGTGCCCCTGACAGGCGGCCCCAGGTTTGTGGGAGTGGAGACGAAGTTCCAGAAACTCACGCATCATGCCTCGGCCGACGGCTATCAGGTGGAAGCACGCTACGACGACGGCGTGTGCGCCTCCTGGACGTTTACACGGGGCGGCTGGCTCAGGCTCGACTATACCTATCGCCTGAACGGTGACTACGACTTCGCCGGCATTACCTTCAACTATCCCGAGGCCGAGGTGAAGGGTGCCGAACTCATGGCCGACGGTCCCTACCGTGTGTGGAAAAACCGTCTGAAGGGCGTGTCGTTCGGACGCTACGACAAGACCTACAACAACACCATCACCGGCCAGACGTGGGACTATCCTGAGTTTAAAGGCTATTATGCACACTTCGCCTCGGTGAGGCTCAGAACGGGCGGACGGTCGTTTGCCATGCTCTCTGCCACCGACAACCTCTACCTGCACCTGTTCACCCCCGAGCGACCCACCTACATGAGCAAGAACGTGGAGCCGCCGTT
>CAJONT010000043.1 GCA_905235975.1 uncultured Prevotella sp. | reverse complement strand
CGTGTCGCTCGTGTATTGCCCGCCATTATCCATGCAATACTCAGGAAAACCGGCCGTGCGTGAAATAATGGACATCAATTCTACTGTCTCTGATGCTTCAACCTTAATCTGTGCATTGGCAAAACCCACTGCTGACAGCATTGCCAGAAGGAGCTGGAAACGTTTTGTCTGTTTATAAAACCTCATTATAAATTCGTATTTAAGCAAAATTATTTGTTGGAGGGCCAATTTCAGAGAATCCAAGAAAAAACAAGGGCGCGCACCCGAATGGGCAGGTGCGCACCCTTGTTTTTGGGTCGTATCGATATGATTTAGCTGAAGAAGCCCAGCAACGTACCGGCTGCCACAGCCGAGCCAATCACACCTGCCACATTGGGACCCATGGCGTGCATCAGCAGGAAGTTGTGGCGGTCGTACTCCAAACCTAAGTTGTTGGAGATGCGGGCACTCATAGGCACGGCACTTACACCGGCATTGCCAATCAGCGGGTTAATCTTCTTGTCCTTAGGCAGGAAGAGGTTCATCAGCTTCACGAAGAGGATGCCGCTTGCACTGGCCACGATGAAAGCCATGGCACCAAGCACGAAAATCTTGATGGTGTTCAGGGTGAGGAACTCACTGGCCTGTGTGCTGCAGCCCACGGTGAGACCCAGCAATACCACCACCACGTCGTTGAGCGCACTGCCGGCGGTCTTTGCCAGACGGGTGGTCTTGCCGCTCTCTTTCAGCAGGTTGCCGAAGAAGAGCATACCCAGCAGGGGCAGACCGGAGGGCACCAAGAAGGTGGTGAGAAGCAGACCGATAATGGGGAAGAGGATACGCTCTGTCTGGCTCACGGCACGGGCAGGCTTCATGTGGATGACACGCTCTTTCTTGGTGGTGAGCAGACGCATGAGAGGCGGCTGAATCACCGGCACGAGAGCCATGTACGAATAGGCGCATACTGCAATGGCACCCATCAGGTTCGGACTAAGCTTCGAGGAGAGGAAAATGGCGGTAGGACCGTCGGCGCCGCCGATGATGGCGATACCGGCTGCCTGGTTGGGCTCAAAACCAAGGGCGAGGGCTACCATGTAGGCTCCGAAGATACCAAACTGGGCGGCAGCACCGATAAGGATGAGCTTCGGGTTGCTGATGAGCGACGAGAAGTCGGTCATGGCACCGATGCCGAGGAACACGAGTGGGGGATACCATCCCTGACGCACACCCTGATAGAAGATGTTCAGCACAGAGTTGTCTTCATACAGACCAATCTCCAGTCCGGCATCGGCGCGGAAGGGAATGTTACCAAGTATGATACCAAGACCAATGGGCACCAGCAACAGGGGCTCGAAGTCTTTCTTTATGGCAAGCCAGATGAAAAAAGCACCCACGCCAATCATGACGATGTTGGGTATGGTGGCATTCGCAAATCCTGTAAACGACAGGAATTGGTAGAAACTTTCAACTATAAAATTCCACATGGTTGCTTATTCTATCGTTACTAAACCGGCGCCTTCCATTACGGCATCGCCCACTTTTACTAACACAGCACTGATGCGGCCCGTCTTCTCTGCCTCGATGTTGTTCTGCATCTTCATGGCCTCAAGCACCAACACCGTATCGCCTATCTTCACCATGTCGCCTTCCTTCACCTTGATATCCGTAATCGTTCCGGGAAGGGGAGCACTCACCACGGTACCGCTACCCGACGGGGCTGCTGGTTTGGGAGCAACAGGGGTGGGGGCGGCTGAAGCGGCAGGGGCAACAGGGTGGGGAGCCTCAATGTGAACAGGACGATGCGGGGTCTCCTTCAAGGGCTGCTTCAGCAACACTTCGAACGACTTGCCGTTCACCGTCACTTTGGCTACGTTGCCTTCCACACTCTCTATCTCTACGTCGTAGTCGACGCCTTTCACTGTATATTGGTATTTGTTTGTGTTCATTTTTTTCTGTTTGCAAGTTATGTTATTAGTAGATGACTCTTTGGATTAATGCCACTTCGTGGTGTGAGGACGGATGGTGATGATACCGCTCTCGGTGTCATGCACATCGTCTTGATACTGCTTGAGCGCCATCGAAATCACGGCAATGTATACGTCGCGGTCGTAGTTCTTGCTGCGCTCCTGCGACTTGTTCGGGAAGGCGCGGGCATCTTCTTCGTCCAGACCCACCAACTTCTTCTTCTGCGTGTGCGACAAACCGAGCTTCTCGCGGATTCTCTTCTTGTTCTTCATGAAAACACCGAAAATGGAGAAGAACACAAACAACAGGAATAGACAGCTGAAAACAATACCCATGGAAAGAAGGGTGATGCCGAATCCGT
>CAJONT010000042.1 GCA_905235975.1 uncultured Prevotella sp. | reverse complement strand
CTCTATGGCACAGATGCCATCGCAGGTGTAATCAATATCATCACCGACCAACCCACCGACCAACTTGTAGGCGTGACCTCCAGTTCACGCATTTCGGGAAAGGGACAGTTCACGGAGTCGGTTGCGCTTGACATCTTTCATAATGGGTTCGGCTCGTACACTTCCTTCACCCACGACCAAGCGCACAGCTATCAGAACAACGATTTGGAATATCTGAAAGGTTCCGACACAGAAACGAGAAAAACCATTGCACCACTGTTTACCGGTTTCAATGCACAGACTCTCGAACAGCGTTTCAATTATGCCGTGAACGACAATCTGGCTTTCAATGCCCTCGTCAATTACTCCTATAAGATAACCGACCGTCCTGAGACGCAGGCAGATGTGACGGGTGGCACCGACTACGAAATGCGCCACAAGGGACTGAGGATGTCGGCAGGAGGTATCTATAAATTCAATTCCCGCCAATCGCTACAAGCGGATTTCACCGTCGACAAATACCGTTATGGCAAAGAGTATGATGTAGAAACAACCGACTATGCCATTGGCGACTATGTGCAGTCGAAGAAACAACACACCTACGAGGGAGAGATGAAGGCCATCCTGCATCCATTCTCCCCTGACACAAAGATGGGAAGTGCCACCACCGTGCTTGGCGTTGACTGGAGAAGAGACCAGCTGCAGGCGGTGTCAGGCAACATTCGGCAACATGCCTCCCAAGTGGCAGCCTATGCGCAGCATGAACAAGACCTTCTTCCTGTTCTAAAAGCCACCTTAGGTGTCCGCTATACCTATCATGAAAATTTCGGCTCTCACTTCACGCCGAAGGCATCGCTGATGTATACGGTCGGTTTGCTTAACTTCCGCGCCTCTTACTCGGCTGGATTCAGGGCACCCGAACTCGACGAATTATATTATCATTACTTCTCTGTAAACCGCGGCAAACCGCAAATAATCTTCGGTGACAAGAATCTCGAACCCGAGAAAAGCCACTATTGGTCGATAAATACGGAATACCGTTCGAAGGCGCTTGCTGTGAGTGTCACAGGATTTGTCAACAGGATTCACGACATGGTGGTAAGGAACAATATCTCAGTCGACGAAAAGACTCTTGACATGCTGAGGACGGAATTCCCGGAGATGACCGACGACCAAGCCGACAAATTGGAGCGATACTCGCTCTATGTGAACCACAACAGTGGCAAGGTGATGGGTGTGCAGGTAAACATATCTGCCAATGTGACGGGTGGCCTGAACATTACCGCCAACTATGCTTGCACCAATGCCAAAAGTGGTGACGGAGAGACGTGGACCGTATTGGAGCGGAGCATACGCAATACCGGCACGATAGCTGCCAACTACCACCACCGGGTGAATAAGCAGTATGCGTTCAATATCAACATTAACGGACGATTCCAAAGCAAGACATATTATCCCGACTATGAAAACGCACCGGGATATGGGGTGCTCAACCTATACACCTCTCACCGCTTACACATACGAAAGGGAATAGTGCTTGAACCAAGTCTTGGCATTGACAATATATTCGACAAAGTGGATCGGAGAGTGGATTCCTCCATGCGAAGATTTGCGCTTATCTCACCAGGAAGAATGGTAGTGGCTGGATTGATTGTAAAATTTAACGGGAAATAATATGGTTTTTGGTCACGGCGACGACGGTTTCAAATATAAGGATATCTTGTACAACTTCAGTTCCAATGTCTATCAACATGCAGACTTGACAGCACTGAAAGAATTTCTCTCCAAGCATTTGGAAGTTATCAAGGCGTATCCCGAACCTGAGCCCATAGGTTTAGAACATCAGATTGCCAAGCAATTGGGGGTTGCTCCCCAATGTGTGCTTGTGACAAATGGAGCCACAGATGCCATCTATCTCATAGCCAGGGCATTGAATACATTGGGCTGCATTTTCTACAAGGTGTTCAATCCCACTTTCAGCGAATACGAAGACGCTTCAATAAAGAGCGGTCTCCTCCCCACTACAGAGAATGAAGACCATACGGTATGCTGGTTGTGTAATCCGAACAACCCCGACGGATTCGTATACAACCCCGACGAGGTGAACAGGCTTGCCGCCACCTACCACATGCTTGTGGTAGACCAGTCGTATGCGTTCTTCACAGAAGAATCGCTGATGCTGCCATCGCAATGTGTGACGGAAAAAAACATCATACAAATACATTCGCTCACAAAAAAATATGCCGTTCCTGGACTTAGGATAGGCTATATAGTGGCAAACAGTGAAATCGTGCAGCGACTACGTGCCTACATGCAACCATGGGCTGTAAACGCCCTCGCCATCAGTGCGGCTTCATTCCTCATCCAGCACCGTTGCTATTGTGTGAAAGACATAAGTGCTTATCTTTCCGAAGCAAGACGTCTCGAAAGGGCGCTCGCTCGCATTGAGGGCCTGCAAGTAAAACCGTCCTCCACACATTTCATGTTGGTAAGGGCAGAACAACTCACCGCCGCCGAACTGAAAGAGCAATTGGCATTACACTACAAGATGCTTATCAGGGATGCTTCCAATTTTGCCGGACTTGACAGCCACTGGTTTCGAATCGCAGCACAAGACAGACCAGAAAACGACCTGCTTGTGAAGGCTGTGCGCGATTGCCTCGGCATATAAAACGTCAGCCACACAATGTGGGGGTATCGAAGCGATACCCCCACATGCCGTTTATAATACCTGCGACGGGTTGTCTTCAGATGGGTAACCTACTCAATTACACCCAATACAGCATACGACAATCGCCGGTCAGAGTGGTCTGGGTTTATAAGAGTTTTGTGACATTCTCCACGTCATTGCCTTCATAGAAACGAGG
>CAJONT010000041.1 GCA_905235975.1 uncultured Prevotella sp. | reverse complement strand
CCGGTGAAACGGCCGCTCACGATGCCGTAGGCAGCCGCTGAGATGATGACGGTAAAGGACAGGCCGGGCACGAGACTGCTGCTGAAACTGCTGGGGAAGAGATGCCCTGTGACGCTGAGCAGCAGGGCATGGGGCAGCATGGTGAGCAAGAGCATCGTGACGAACAAGAACGTGAAGAGGATGAGCACGATTCGGTAGGCATATTTCTGCCTGTAGGAGAGAGGCCGCCCTCTTCGCGAGGCTAAAAAGTCGGAACCAAAAGCACTCCTTACCACTGTTCCGTAGGCCATGGCCAAGAGGATGAGCCACACCAGCAGCGGTGAGGCGATGTTGGTGGTAAAAGAGGCAAAGAGCCACCTTACGCCTTCGCTGCTGAGCAGCGACCTCACCGTCATGTCGGCAGAGAGCGCTGCCACCACCCATGAGGCGATGATGGCCACGACAATCAATGCAGCCAAGCAAGCCGAGGCTGCATTGAGCACCCTTGTCAAGGATTTTCTACTCTTCATCCGGCATCAGGTTGTCGATATCGATGATTCTCAGTTCCAGCGCCCTCACCACGAGACGCGTCGCATTGACACCCATCCTTCCGTTGCCGTTGGGGAAGAGTTTCTGCACAAGTTCGTTCTGCCTTTTCTCCAAGCTCTTCACGCCGAAGGGCATGCCCCTGAGGTTGGTGATTTGCTCTTTGGTGTAGCCAAGGGCGAGATGGCGGAGGAAACGTTCGTCATACTCATCGATTTCGTAGTTGACCAGCGCCTCCTGCCTCATGAGGTGACTGCCCACGCTGTATTTGAAACGTTCCACGATTTTTTCGAGAATCGGTTCGTTGAACACCATTCTCTTTCCGCTCATCACGCTGAACACATCCCCCCTTGTAAGCAGTTCTCCGCTTTTCAGGATGATGCCGTCGGCGCCCGCATCGAGCACGTCGACCCACAGTTTCTCGTTGAGTATTTCGCCGGTGAAGATGAGCACTTTCAGGTTCGGATAAGCCTCCTTTGTCTGTCGGCATATTTCCACGCCCACGGTGGTGGAGCCCCCAAGCCCCAGGTCGAGCAGCACGAGGTCGGGCAACTGTTTCTTAATCAGTCGCCAGTATTCCACCTCATTGTTGGCCGTACCGATTATCTCGGCTTCCGGAATGTCGTTTCTTATGATACCCTCGGTGCCCTTGAGTTCCAGGGCCACATCCTCTACGATGATTATTTTAAAAGATTCCATATCATTGATTGTTTACTGATTATTTCCATTTGGGCAAGGTGACAGCCAGCAGCACGCCCCGGCTCTCCTCTTTCTGCGCCACGATGCCGCATCCACGGGCATTGGCCCTCTCGCCGCTCTCTCTTGCGATTTGCCGGCACAGGAGGAAAGGAATGTTGTCCATGTGCGGCGTAAAGAGGTCGTCGCACGACTTGTCGCCTAAGGAGAAGCGGTTGAGCAGGATTTTGAAGGTGAGGTATTTGTTTTTCTCCTCCCATCCCACGATACTGAAATTCTCCTTTCCGTTCACTTTTTTCAAGATGTCGAAGAGATAGCGCATCATCTCCTCGTCGGCTGCGACAGCCATCTCAGGCAAAGGCGAGTCGGTGTACCGAGCCAGCAGTTTTTTCATGTCGACGGGCGAGCAGTTGAATTTCACTTGCTCCGTCTGCCTCGACGTCTGTATGGTGAGCAGCATGTATAGTTCGTGGTAGAACGATGCCATCTCGCTGATGAGCGCGATGTTCTGGTCGCCCCCTGCCACGAGTGCCTTTATGCGCGAGGGATAATACATCGTCTCATGTTTGAGTGTACTGAGGCAGTTGTCGAGCACATTGTTGGAGACATAGAACTTGCCGTTTTCGTAGTTCTCCCTTCTCAGTTCATCATTCGCCTGTTCGATGTTGGCGATGTTCGTCTGTTTCGCCTCAATGCCCTTTTCCAGCGCCGAGGTGACCTGTCCCACCACCCTTCTGAGTCCGGAGATATACTTGTCTTCCTGTATGGCCTTTCCTTTCCGCCGTCTGTCGCCCAGGTCGCCCGCCTTTTGCGCTATCAGTGCCAGTTTCTCCTCCTCAGAGCGTTTGGAGAGGAGAATGCTGTTCAAGTCCTTGACCCTCTCCACGCAGAAACTGCTGTACACATGGTGCCGGTAGAGATAGTGGAAGAAAGCCAGCACGAGAGAGAGGAAGAGCACGATGAGCAGGAAAAACGCCACCCACTTGTCGGTTTCCGACTTCTGCATCACGCGGCAGTATTCATCGAGCGTATTGTCGGCCGAATTCTCTTTGAACAGCTGTGTGTAAGCCTTGTTGTTGTAGCGGTACAGTTCCCACTCATGCAGGGCGAGCGCCGCCACCGCACTCTCGTTGCGCATATCGAGAATCACCTCATAGTCGAACGGCAGCTCTTCATGATACCAAATCACTTCGGGGAGCGCCACTTCCTTCTCGTTCACCCTCAGCAGGTAGTCGGTGCCCTTCGGTTTCAGTTCGTGGTAGAAAGCATTGAGGTTCACCCTCACCGAGTCGGCGCACTGCAGTGTCTTGGTATATTCTCCCCTTGTATTGCAGAAATAGGCGCTGTCGGCCCATCTTGCAGCCTCCTTTGTCCATTTGTTCGTTGCCACCTCGTGCACCTGCTGCATGTGCTTGCGCAGGGAGTCGGTACGGTGTCTTTGGGCATGCGCGCTCGTCAGTGACAGTGTGGCCATGAGCAGCAAGAGCACAGCCTTGCCCGCCCCCTTTGGCAGTCGGAAGAAGAAACGGCTCCCCTTCCCCACCTCACTCTCCACGCCGATGGTACAGCGGCTGAAGAGCGAACTGATTTTCTTGTATTTCTCGATGATGCCCTTGCAGTTGACCAGTCCGAAGCCATGCCCTTTGTCCCGCAAAGGCGCATTGCCGTCGGTCACCTCATCGTCGGAGAAAGCCTTTTTGCCCACGCTGAAAGCCATTTGTATTTGCTCCGGGGTCATGCCTCGACCGTTGTCGGCCACATTGATTTCCACGTAGTCGTCGGTCTCGTTGGCATACACCGTCACCTGCCCCCCTTCCGACGTGAATTTCCTTGCGTTGTCGGCGATGGTGTTTATCATGAAGAGTGTAAGGATTTTGTCTGCCTTCACCCTTGCTTCCGTGGGAGCCACCTGCAAGTCGACCCCCTTGAGAGAGAATCCCGTCTTGCTGCGCGCCACAATATCGAAGAGCGGCTGAAGCGGGAAGCTCTCGATGCGCAAGTTGAGTTCCCCTTGCCGCAGTTGTATCCACTGTGTGAGCACGGCATTGCAGGCATTGATTTGGTCGGTCAGTTCGCACACATATTGATAGCGTTCCTTTCTGACCGATTCCTCCTCCTTCCGGGTGGACAGCCGCCGTATCTCATTGAGCATCCGGTCGATGAAAGGCGTAATCTGGTTGACCAGCGCCGTCTTGGCCCGCTGCTCCATGTTGCGGCGTTTGTTGTCGGCCAGATGGAGCGATGCTATCTGTTGCTGCTCAATGATTTCCTCATACTGTTCGGTTTGAGTTTCCAGTTCCTGCCGGTTGTCTTTTTCCCATTCTTCGAGCGGTTTGAGCAGTTCGCTGAGCACCACTTCCACATCACTGTTTTTGCGTCTGTACCAGATGACCACCGTCAGGATGGCCGCTGCGATAATGAGCACCACGATGAGCAAAATCATCACATTGAGTTGGTTGAGCGAATGATTCAGGCTGTCGGCCCTCGATTCGAGGTAGCGGTCCTGTCGCGTTTCATCCTGCAGGTCGAGATAGATATTGCGGTTGAAGTCGCTTTTCTCCTTTTCATCGAGCGCGGAATAGACCACGCTCAGTTGTTCGCGAATAGAAGCCACCAAGTCGGGTGCCTGGTTGATGGCCGAGTCTTTCGACAGCGCCTCGTTGAGGCAGAAGAGCGACGATGAGTAGTCGTCGATATACCAATAGCACTGAGCGAGCGTGCGGTAGGAACCCGCCGTCTGGTACACATCCCCGTATTGTTCGAAGATGTCCAGCGACCTCTGGGCGAAGTTGCCGGCCAGCAGGCTGGCGGGCATGTTGTCGGTATTGATATACCTTATGGCGGGCAGGTTGTCGGCAATGATACGGTCTCTCAGCGCCGGCTGCTGCAGGTGCTCACTTATAGCCTGCAGCGAGTTGGCCTCCCAGAAGGGGCTGTCGGACATCTTCGCAAGCACATGGCATCTGAGCAGGTAGTCCATTTCGGTCTGGTTGATTTCATCGTTGGAGCCTTGTGTGATGATGCCGCCCGCCCCCACGTTGTAAAGATAGGCGAGCCACTGTGCTGTATCCTTCTGCAGGATTTGTTCATCGTCAATCTCGGCAATTGCTTCGACCGACTGTTGCAGGAGACCCACATAATAATAATATGTAGAATTGACGATTTGGAACTCGGTTGTGGCATAGAGCACCCTGTTTCTCAGTCGTTCGTCGAGAAGGTTGTACTCTTCCTTTATCCTGGCGATGCGCCGGAGCGCCCTCTCGCGGAAGGTGTAGAAATCTTTGTTCTGCGACTGTCGCTGGCAGAGCCTCATCTTCTGCACATCCGCCACAAGCTGTTCCACCTCACTGTCGGAGGCGCTTGCCGCCGAGTCAAGGAGCAGGGAAGCCCCTTTGTAGTCCATTCTGGCTATGGAAACGAAGGCCAAGTTGTTGTAAGCCTCCGCCATACCCTCCTTGTAGTCCCCCTCAGACAGCCGCAGCGCCTGCTGCGCATAGCAGCGTGTGGAGTCGAGGTTGCGGTAATGGAACGCATAAGCGAGGTCGTTGGCACGGTCGACACTGTCTTTATCCACATGCCTGCATGCGGAGAAGAGGAAGACAGCAGCGAGTGAGAGAAAGAGAGCCGCCGTCGTCGGGACAGTTTTTGCAACGAACCTCATAATCTTAAGGTGTGTTCTATTAATTCTGAAAATTTTGAAGGCAGTGTTCCATCGGTTTCGTTTCGG
>CAJONT010000040.1 GCA_905235975.1 uncultured Prevotella sp. | reverse complement strand
TGTGTATTGAGCACAAACTGTACATAGTAGTAGAAGGACACTTCCTTGTAGGCCTTGGTGCGCGCCGAGGAGAGTGCATGGCGCTCTGCCTCATCCCACACTTGATGGTCGGGCCATTGACTGAAGTCGGCCGTACCATACTGGTCGCGGAGCATGCAGTAACGGGCATAGGGCACCAGCCAGGTATTGTTGTCCTCGAAGAACTGCCGGTACTGTGGTGTGGCCAACGTCTTCTTGCCCTCCTGTGCGAAGAGTGCCCGCAGGTAACGCAGCTTGGCATTGTTCACCTCCTCATAGTCGATTTGGGGAAGCGCATTGAGACGCTTGCGCAATTCTTCCATCTCTGCGCTGAGCTGTTCGTCGGCAAGCGGGGGCAACTGGCGCAAATCGACATACTGCGGATGAAGCGCGAAGATGCTGATGCAACTGTAGGGATAGCTGTCGGTCCAGGTGTGCGTGGTGGTGGTGTCATTGATGGGCAGGATTTGCAATAGGCGCTGATGGGTATGCGCCACCCAGTCGACCATTTTGGACAAGTCGCCGAAGTCACCCACACCGAAGCTCCCTTCGGAACGGAGAGAGAACACCGGCACGAGGGTGCCCGCTCCCCTCACGTCGTAATGGGGGAAATGTGCCTCCGGCAGTTCATACACAATTATGTCGCCGTCGTTCATCTCAGGCAGCGTCACATAGCGGTTGTCGCCCTGTTCCCACAGCGGGGTTACATCTTCATCCTCGTCGAGGGCCACAAACTTGAATTCCAGTCGCGGCTCGCTCAAACGGGAGGCGTCCACATCGACCACCCACTCGTTGTAATTGTGCTCCGACATGGCAAGGGCTGCGGCAGCAGACCAGTCGCCGAGGACCGCACCGCTGCCCGTCACGGCAAGACGTTCGTTGGTGCGCAACTGCGGGGCACGCACCTTCAGTCTGACGGTACGGGGGAATGCCGTTGTCTGCAGCGGCTGACGGGCGTGGCGGTTCACACACTCCGTCATGGCACTGCTGTAGAGATAGGAGTTGTCGGGGATGTCGCTCCAGTGGTCGTACACCACCATGCGGTTGCCCTTGCTGGCCTTGAGCTGCAGGCGGTGGGTCTCAAGCGTCCATTCCCGGCGTACGGTCTTGTCGCCTTTCACCACACTATAATAGTAGTCGACCGAGACATCTATCTTGGGCAGATTCAACTCACACTGCCACCGGACTCCGTCGTAAGTGGTCATTCTAAACACAGAGGTGTCCTGGTGTCCGTCCTTGCTGCGCGACACCATGTTTAGCATAAGCTCTTCACCGAAATTGGTACGGTATTCTATTTGGAAAATAAGGTGCATAGATTTATTAGGTTAAATATTTGCGTGTAAAAATACAAAAATTATGAATTATTTTCAAGGGGGCATCCTATCTTTTACGGGGAAAATCAATGCAATCGTTTGCATTACCATTTCACCACAAGATGCAGTTCCGTAGGAGCGATGGCCAAATCCACCTTTTGATTACGACGGCGGAAGATTTTCTCGTTGAGCCAATAGGATGCTTCCGCAGAAAGGACACCTATGCCGGCACCCGCCGTCACGTCAAGCCAATGGTGCCGGTCACGGTGCACACGGTCGTAAGCCGTATAGGCTGCCACGGCATAGCCACTGATACTGATCCACTTACTGACATGCCCGTATTCTTTGTGTAAGATGGTGGCATTGGCGAATGCCACTGAGGCATGGCCGGAAGGAAAGGAGTAATGGTCACTGCCATCAGGACGTGTACTGTGCGCCGTATGTTTCAGGCAATAGGTAACCCCCATTGTAAGGGCGAGGGTGGAGAGGGTGTTGACCGTCAGCCGCTGCCACGAACTCTGACTGTCAACACCCGCAATCTTCAATCCTACCGTGGTGGCCAAAGGAACCCACCGTAACAAATCGTCCGCATCGTCGGAGCGTTGTGTCACCTGTGCCTTTGCTGTGGAAAGTGAAAGGCACAGGGTTACGAATAGCAGGAATGGGAACGAGCTATGCACGTTTTCGCTCTTTGATGGCAAAGACAGCGATGGCTCCCAATATCAATGATACACCAGCCACAATCATCATGTTACTCTGTACACTGCCCACTAAAGAGAGGATGAGGCCGCCTGCCAATGCTGCGATGATCTGCGGAACACAGATAGTGCCGTTGAAGAGCCCGAGGTAGGCACCCATGTGACCGTAGCCCTGCAGGGCATTGGTGACAAAGGTGAACGGCATGGCCAGCATGGCAGCCCACGCACAACCTATCAACAAGAACGGAATGAACTGCATGTATTGATTGGGGAACAGTGGCACTGTGGCAAAACCTATACCGCCAAGGATAAGACTGACGGCATACGCCATCTTTCTGTTCTTGAACAGCGGGAGCACCATTGCCCACAGCACACTGCCTATGGCTTGTACCGCAAAGAGAATACCTACCCAGTTGCCGGCGGTCTGATATTCAAGCGTACTCGTAGCGTCGGCAGCGGTCATATCCACACCGAAGCAGACACTGGCAATTGAGCCGTTGGTGTAGGTCCACATATACATAAAGGCTGCCCAACAGAAGAACTGCACGAGTCCTACCTGCCAGAATACGCGTGGGGCGTTCTTCAGAAGTGTGAACCAGTTGGCACTGTCGTCTTCTTTCACTTCCTCCACAGGATTATACTGAGCATACAGCTCCGGTGGCCATTCCTTTACCTTTGCCGTGGTATAGATGACACATAAAATCAGTATGGCGGCACCGATGTAGAAACTCCAGATGACGGAGTCGGGTATCATACCCTTCGGCGCTTCGTTGGCCAGGCCTATCGCCGTAAAGAAGAATGGGAAGACAAAGCCCACCACACTACCTGAATTGCACAGGAAACTCTGTATGGAATAGGCCAGTCCTTTCTGCTTCTCATTGACCATGTCGCCCACCATCATCTTAAACGGCTGCATCGCCATGTTGATACTCGTGTCGAGGAACATCAGGGATATCAGACCGAAAATCATGGCAGCAGACACGGTCAGTCCTAAAGAACCGGCATTAGGAAGCAGACACATCACCAGCACTGCCACAGAAGCACCTATAAACAAATAGGGTATGCGTCGTCCGAAACGACACCAGGTACGGTCGCTCAACGTGCCGATAATAGGCTGCACGATAATACCCATCAGCGGTGGGAGAATCCAGAAATAGCTCAAACTGTGGGGATCAGCACCCAAAGTAGCAAAGATACGTGAGATGTTCGCGCTCTGTAAGGCATAAGCAATCTGCACGCCAAAAAAGCCAAAGCTGAGGTTCCAGAGCTTCCAGAACGTCAAGTCGGGTTTCTGCATGTAATTTTTGTTCATAATGGATTTAGGTATTTAAGTTGTTCTCTGATTTTTCATCGGGTTGTGCCGCGCACAATGAGCTGGGTCTTCACGATACGTCGTTCCACCTTGTTGCGCGGC
>CAJONT010000039.1 GCA_905235975.1 uncultured Prevotella sp. | reverse complement strand
CAGGTGCTCACCGTCAACGGTGAGATATACAACCATCAGGAGATTCGCAGAAGGTATGCCGGACAATATGAATTCCAGACCGGCAGCGACTGCGAGGTCATCCTGGCGCTGTATCGGGACAAAGGCATTCATTTCCTCGAAGACCTGAACGGTATCTTCGCCTTCGTGCTCTACGACGAGGAGAACGGCGAGTTTCTCATCGCCCGCGACCCGATAGGTGTCATACCGCTTTATATCGGATATGATGCCGACGGCACAGTGTATGCGGCTTCCGAACTGAAAGCGCTTGAGGGTCAATGCGAACGCTATGAACCGTTCCTGCCCGGTCATTACTATTGGAGTGGCTCGCCTGGCATGAAACGCTACTACCAGCGCGAATGGATGCAGTATGAGAACGTAAAAGACAATGCAGCCAGCGTGGACGAGTTGCGCGATGCCCTTGAAGCGTCCGTGCGGCGCCAACTCATGTCCGACGTGCCCTACGGGGTGCTGCTCAGCGGAGGTCTCGACTCCTCGGTCATCTCTGCCATAGCCGAGAAATATGCCGAGATGCGTATCGAGGACGATGGACGCACGCGCGCCCATTGGCCCCGTCTGCACTCTTTCGCTGTGGGACTGAAAGGTGCCCCTGACCTGGAAAAAGCCAAAATGGTGGCCGACCACATCGGTACGGTTCATCATGAGATAAACTACACCATCCAGGAGGGACTCGATGCCATACGCGATGTGATATATTTTATCGAGACCTACGATGTGACTACCGTCAGGGCTTCCACACCGATGTATCTCTTGGCGCGCGTGATTAAGTCGATGGGCATCAAGATGGTGCTCTCCGGTGAGGGTGCCGACGAAATATTCGGTGGCTACCTCTATTTCCACAAAGCGCCCTCGGCACAGGCCTTCCACGAAGAAACGGTACGCAAACTGTCGAAACTGCATCTCTACGACTGCCTGCGTGCCAACAAGAGCCTCTCGGCGTGGGGCGTGGAGGGACGTGTGCCCTTCCTCGACAAGGTATTCCTCGATGTGGCCATGCGCACCAACCCCGAGGCAAAGATGTGCCCCGGAAAGGCCATGGAGAAACGGCTCGTGCGCGAAGCCTTCGCCCATTTGCTGCCCGATGAGGAGGCGTGGCGCCAGAAGGAGCAGTTCAGCGACGGGGTGGGGTATGCCTGGATCGACACCTTGAAGGCGGTGACAGCGGCCGCCGTCACCGATGAGCAAATGGCACAGGCTGCAGTGCGCTTCCCCATCAACCCGCCCAAAAACAAAGAAGAATATTACTATCGGTCTATCTTCGAGGAGCACTTCCCCAGCGAATCGGCCGCCCGCAGTGTGCCCAGCGAGGCAAGCGTGGCCTGCTCAACAGCCGTCGCTCTCGAATGGGATGCCTCCTTCCAGAATATGAACGACCCCAGCGGACGTGCCGTCAAAGGTGTGCACAACCAAGCATATTGACACTTACCTTCTGTCGCGGTTGCCCCATTTCTTGTCGTAGCGGCCTTCTGTATCTACCTTTCCGCCGAACATGTTCAGACGGTAACGCACGTGCAGCATCGCATAGGAGTTGATGCTGTTGAAGCGGGTGTCGCTGCGGCCTGTGGCGTTGACCCATCGCTCGTAGTTGCTCTGCTGGCCAAGGAGGTCGTAGAAATTCAGGGCTACTACGAGGGTCTTGCTCTTTAGGAAAGACTTCGATATCTGGCCATTCCAGATAAGTTCGTTGGTATTGGACGACGGGTCATTGAAACCGCGACGGCTGTTTTCGTGCAAGTTGGTGGAGATTTCCAAGTTGTTTCGAAGTCGCAGCATGATTTGTCCGCCATAACTGAATCGCCATGTGTCGAGATTGGCTGTCGGCTGCAATTCATTGCGGGAGTGCTGGTAGTTCACATTGCCATCGATGCTCACCTCAAGCCACTCATTGCGAAAACTCATGTTCAGTCGTTCGTTCAGGTTGATGGTGCGGGTGGTGTTTTCCTGGGAATCAGCTTCTTTTTGTGATACATAACTCACGAAGTTGTTGTAACGCAGACGGGTGTCGGTTCCTACATTCCAGAACGCTGCCGAGTCTAAGGCGGTGTTGAATGAAAATCCGCCGTCAGCATTCCAATTGCCGTTGATGTTCTCAGGACGTGAGATACTGCCGCCTGTCTCCGAATTATACCGCACAAGGTTGGAGATGCTGTTCCTGGTGTTGCGGTAATTGCCGTAGACGACAACCGAACGCTTGTATTTGCTTATGTAGTTCTTGTAGAAAACGTTAAGGCTGTTCGTAAACTGAGGCTTCAGGCCAGGATTGCCCTTTGTGATGTATAGAGGGTTGGAGTCGTCAGTGATGTCGAGTAGCTGTGTGATGTCGGGCTGACGGGTGTCGCCACGGTAATGAAACCAAATGTCGTGTTGGTCGCTGAACTTATAGTGGAAGTCCAGGTTGGGGGCCAGGTTGGTGACGTTGCGCACAGTGTCTACATATATGCCTCGGTAGTCTTGGATGAAGTCTGAATGTTGTGGCTGCACAAGAAATCCCAAATTGTAATCATATCTTTCCTGCCAGTGGCGTAGGTTGAGCCTTATGTTGTGGGTGTAGTTCTTGTACTCTGAAAAGCGGCTTAGCGACCGGTCCAAATAATCTTCCAAATCATCGTAGACAGGCGCGAGCCAATCGTCCCATTCACGGTATCTTGGAACGATGCCGGCAAAATAGTTTGTCGGCTCATGGCTGAAGTCGTATGTCTGGCGGTCGCTTGTGTTCTTGTTGTAACGGAACTCGTAGTTGGCCTGTAAGTGTGCTCCTTTCCAAAGCGGCTCACTGTAATTCGCATTCACTACGTAACCGTGGTTGGAACCGGGCGTGTTGTTGTAGCGCGCGGTGAAATAGGTGGAGTCCTCGCCGGCTATGTTCTTTACACGGAACAGGTGTACCTCGTTGTTCGACACGTTACGTTGCTCGTTGTCGCCCCAACTGCCCTCTATTCTCACAGTGATGTTTCTGCCTCGTCTGTTTAGTCTGCGATATAACTGCAGTGTGCCGGACGCATTCTTGTTCTCTCCGTATGAGAGGCTTGAATTCACATTATGGTTGACAAGATAGGGGGTCAATGCTTCCAATGTGTTAAGCGGGTCGTCAGCATAAAGGTAGGGGTCTTCTGAGAAAGTGGCGCTTGTAGAGGTGTTGATTCCGTCGTTGGTGCCGAAATT
>CAJONT010000038.1 GCA_905235975.1 uncultured Prevotella sp. | reverse complement strand
GCCCGCTACACGCCTTCTGAAACTTACGCTTTGCCCTCGACTAAAAGACAAAAATCGCCTCGACATAATTAATAGAACCCACCTTAAATCGGTGTTTTTGATTCACGGTGCTAAGATAGGGATTTTTTCTTGAAACGCAAAACTTTTTGAAAGGAGTTTATGTGCAGGGTGAGATTGTATCCCGTTCTTTCTAAGATTAGAGCAAGACACCGACGGAGGTCTTTGGCCGGCTTTGATGTTTGCAACCGAGTTGCAGAAAAAGCGCCCTACTTTTGTGACAGAATGATAAAAACGACATCATTATGGCACATACACATGATAAATCTTGTGAAGCATGCTGCGCACATGCGCATGAAGATGCTGCAGGAAAAAGTGGCGGTGAGAAACATGAACATCATCATGAGCATGAGGGCAGCTTGAAAGGCCAGTTGGTGCAGATAGCCGCTACCGTGGTGCTGCTGATAGCCGCGGCAGTGGTGGAGCGGACTGTACCCATGCGCAATTGGCAACTCCTGCTCGTTTATCTCGTGCCCTATTTAGTGGCGGGATATGACACCATAAGAGAGGCTGTGGAGGAACTGCTCCACGGCAATGCCTTCGATGAAAATTTCCTGATGACGGTGGCCACTGTCGGCGCCCTCGCCATCGGCTTCCTCCCAGGTGCCGAAAACCAGTTCTTAGAGGCGGTCTTCGTGATGCTCTTCTTCAGGATAGGAGAGTTTTTCGAGGGATATGCCGAGGGAAAGAGTCGTGAGAGCATCTCCAACCTGATGGACATCCGCCCCGATGTGGCTCATGTGGAGAGAAACGGAAATGTGGAGACCGTGCCCCCCTCACAGGTGGCGGTGGGGGAGACCGTCGTGATAAGGCCGGGCGAGAAAGTGCCGCTCGACGGCGTCATCATAGAAGGGAGCACTTCGCTCAACACGGTGGCTCTTACCGGCGAAAGCATGCCGCGCAGTGTAGAAGAGGGCGACGACATCATCTCCGGCTGCGTCAATATCTCTGGACTCGTCAAGGTGCGCACCACCAAGAACTTCGGCGAGAGCACCGTGTCTAAGATTATCAGTCTTGTGGAGAGTGCCAGTGAGAAAAAGTCGAAGAGCGAGACCTTTATCACGAAGTTTGCGCGTATATATACGCCTGTCGTGGTAGGCGCGGCAGTGGTGCTGGCGCTGGTACCCCCGCTTCTATCGGGCAATTTCTCCGAAACCTTCACCACATGGCTCTACCGTGCCCTCTTGTTCCTCGTGGTGTCGTGCCCCTGCGCGCTCGTCATAAGTGTGCCCCTCACTTTCTTCGGCGGCATCGGCGGCGCCTCGCGAAAAGGCATCCTGGTCAAGGGTGCTCACTATATGGACATCCTGGCCAACCTGCATACCGTGGTGTTTGACAAAACGGGCACCCTCACACACGGACAGTTTGCTGTCGAGGCCGTGCATCCCGAGGTGTGCGACGAACGGCAGCTGCTGCATCTTGCCGCCCATGTGGAGCATTTCACCACCCATCCCATCGGTGCCGCCCTGCGTGAGGCGTTCCCGGAGGAGGCCACCGACGGTTGCTCGGTGACCGATGTGGAGGAAATAGCCGGACACGGCATAAAGGCTCGTGTGGAGGGACGCGAGGTGTGCGTGGGCAACACCAGAATGATGGATGCCGTAGGTGCCAAGTGGCACGACTGCCATTGTGTGGGCACCATTATCCATGTCGCCGTCGATGGTGTCTATGCTGGGCATATCGTCATCAACGACATGGTGAAAGACGACAGCGCTGAGGCCGTGACACAACTGTCGGCACTGGGCGTGGAGCGCACCGTGATGCTTACCGGCGACCGCAAGGAGGTGGCCGACGACGTGGCGAAGAAACTGCATCTCTCTGCCTACAAGGCCGGCTTGCTGCCCGCCGACAAGGTGGAGGAAGTGGCGAACCTGCTCAACGACACGCCGAAGGACCGCTACCTCGCCTTCGTGGGCGACGGCATCAACGATGCTCCGGTGTTGGCAAGGGCCGATGTGGGCATCGCCATGGGAGCGCTGGGAAGCGACGCCGCCATCGAGGCTGCCGATGTGGTGCTGATGGATGACCAGCCGTCCAAGATAGCGCTTGCGGTGCGCATCGCACGACGCACACTCGGCATAGCCCGGCAGAATGTGGTGGGTTCCATCGGCGTGAAGATTGCCGTGCTCGTGCTCGCCACCTTCGGTCTGGCCACCTTGTGGATGGCGGTCTTTGCCGACGTGGGTGTCACCGTCTTGGCAGTGTTCAATGCCATGAGGGCACTGAGGCGATAACCCCTCACAGACGGAAATCTTACAGGCGAAATACATTTTCATGCAATAAAAGCATGATACTTACGTTATTTTTACGTGCACAGACTAAAATTCTTGTTAATCGGTGTGCTGCTCCTCATGTGTGGAAAGACAATGGGGCAGTACGATGTGTCCTTTAGTCACTATTGGGCAATGGAACCTTTTTATAATCCGGCGGCGGCGGGCAAGCAGCAGAAGATTAATGTGGCTGCCGCTTATGCCCTCAACTTCGCAGGATTTGAAAACAACCCCAAAACCATGTACCTGAGCGGTGACATGCCCTTTATGATAGGCAACACCACCAATGGCGTGGGACTCATGCTGCTCAACGACCAGATTGGTCTTTTCACGCATCAGCGACTCTCGGCGGAGTATGCCCTCAAGAAACGATTCCTCGGCGGTGTGCTCAGCGTGGGCGCACAGTTTGGAATACTGATGGAGAGCTTCGACGGATCGGAACTTGACATCATCGATACCAACGACCCCGCCTTCTCTTCTTCAGAGGTAGATGGACAGCATATCGACCTGGCTGCAGGCCTCTACTACATGCACGGACCATGGTATCTGGGGCTCTCTGCACAGCATCTCACCGCACCGGTCATCAACCTGGGCGAAACCAATGAGCTGCAGGTGGACAGAACTTATTATTTGACAGGAGGATACAATATAAAGTTGAGAAATCCGTTTCTTACAATACAAACCTCTGGGTTGGCACGTTACGACGGCGTCGCATTCAGGGGGGATGTTACGGCCAGACTGTCCTACACCAACGAGAAACGCATCATGTATGTCGGTGCAGGATGCAGTCCTACTAACTCTGTCACTTTCTTCCTCGGGGGAAAGATACAGGGCATTGAACTTGGATACAGCTATGAGTTCTACACCTCGGGACTGAGCGTGGGAAATGGCAGCCATGAATTGTTCTTAGGTTACCAGATGGACGTGGAACTGACGAAAAAAGGAAAAAACAAACATAAAAGTGTGAGAATACTCTAAACTATGAATAAAAATTATTGTTTGGCAGTGGCATGCGCTGTCGCACTTGTAGTCGTTACCGGATGTATGGGAGGCAAGGCCGCCTCTACATCGGGCAGAGGCGGCGAAGTCGTGGGTGTGGGAGGCGGAAGAAGCTTCAAAGAACCATCGCCATACGGCATGACCATTGTGAAAAGGGGCTTCCTCAGAATGGGTATCGACCAGAAAGATACGCTTTGGGGAAAGGAAACGCCCATAAAGGATATTTCCGTAGACGGATTCTGGATGGACGAGACAGAGGTGTCCAACTCACAGTATAAGCAGTTTGTCTACTGGGTGCGTGACTCCATCCTCAGAGAAAGACTGGCCGACCCTGCCTACGGAGGTGACGATTCCTACAAAATTACGGAAGACAAGAACGGCGACCCCGTAACCCCGCACCTTGACTGGAAGAAATCGCTGCCCAGAAAACCCAACGAGGATGAGCAGAGGGCCATTGAGAGCCTCTATGTCACCAATCCGGTGACGGGAGAGAAAATGCTCGATGCCAGCCAGATGAACTACCGTTATGAAATATACGACTATACCACTGCCGCGCTGAGGAGAAACCGCCTCGTGCCCGAGGAACGTAACCTCAACACCGATGTGGTGGTAGACCCCAACGAGGTGGTTATGATATCGAAAGATACTGCCTATATCGATGATGAGGGACGCATCGTGAGAGAAACCATCAACAGACCGCTCTCCGGACCTTGGGACTTCCTCAACACTTACATCGTCAATATCTATCCCGACACTACCTGCTGGGTGAACGACTTCAGAAACTCTGACAACGAGATTTACCTGCGCAACTATTTCAGCAATCCCACCTACAACGACTACCCCGTGGTGGGCGTGACATGGGAACAGGCCAACGCCTTCTGCGCATGGCGCACCGATTATCTCCTCAAGGGCCTGGGACCCGAGGCACGATACGTGCAGCGTTACAGACTGCCCACAGAAGCAGAATGGGAATTTGCTGCAAGAGGTAAGGAAGGCAAGGAGTTCCCTTGGGAGAACGAAAGCGTGAAGTCGGGCGACGGATGCTTCTTCGCCAATTTCAAACCCGACAGGGGCAACTATACCATGGACGGCAACCTCATCACCAGCCGCGTGGGTATCTACTCTGCCAACTCGAACGGACTCTTCGACATGGCGGGCAATGTGGCAGAATGGACCAGCACCGTCTATACCGAGGCGGGCGTCGACGCCATGAACGACCTTAATCCGCAGCTCGAATACAAAGCCGCTCTCGAAGACCCCTACCGCCTGAAGAAAAAGAGCGTGAGAGGCGGCTCGTGGAAAGACCCCGAGTCGTACATCCGTTCGGCATGGCGCTCTTGGGAATATCAGAATCAGCCGCGGTCCTATATCGGATTCCGCTGCGTGAGAAGCCTTGCCAGCTCTTCTATCATCAAACAGAAACCTAACCGTAAGAAAAAATAGTCATGACACAATACAGCAAATACAATGTCATCTACCGTCTGCAGAAGTGGATGGACAGCGTACCCGGACAAACGTTCCTCAACTACGCTTACAGCTGGGGCGCATCGGTGGTGATTGCCGGTACGCTCTTCAAACTTACCCACCTGCCGGGTGCCAACCTCATGCTGTTCATCGGTATGGGTACCGAGGTGGTGGTGTTCTTCCTCTCTGCTTTCGACCGCCCGTTCGACAAGACTACCGACGGCATGGAGCTCAAGACGCATCTGAGAGCGGATGAGGCTGTAGAAGGATTCGATGAGGACGAAGAACCGCAGGAAGGCATCGACGAAGGGCTGGGCCTGGCTGGTCAGCCGCAAGTGGTAGGCGCTGGTGGAACCATCATCCTGGGTGGCGGCTCCGGCGAGGGTGCCTCTGGTGAAGAGGGCTCGTCGGGCGGTGTCATCATCGGCGGACCCGTTATCGGCGGCGGTGTCATCGGCGGCGGTGTCGTCGGCGGACCTGTTGGCGAGGGTGCCGGTACGGATGCAGAAGGCGCACCTGTTGCTGCCGCCGTGGGTGGCACAGGCGGTGTGGTCGTGGGCAGCCCTGCCTGGATGACTGAACAGCAGAAAATCACGCCTGAAATGGCTGAAGCCACCGACAAGTATGTGGAGGAACTCAAGAAACTCACCGAGATGCTGGAGCAGGTGAACGAGCAGAGTGCACGTCTTGCACGCGATTCGGAAGAGATGGAGAACCTGAACCGCACGCTCACCGGTATCAGCAAGGTCTACGAGATGCAGCTTAAGGGTGCCAGCCAGCAGATAGGCACCATCGACCAGATCAATGAGCAGTCGCGCAAGATGGCACAGCAGATAGAGCAGCTCAACAAGATCTACGCCCGCATGATCGAGGCGATGACCGTCAATATGAGAGCCGCCGCACCCGGCACATCCGCAGAAAGCAACATCGGCTAAGTATAAATCGCAAGTTTTGCAACAATGGCAATAAAGAAAAGACCTGTATCACCGAGACAGAAAATGATCAACCTCATGTATGTGGTGTTGATGGCCATGCTCGCCCTTAACATCTCCAGTGAGGTGCTCAACGGATTCTCTGTCATCGAGGACAGCCTGAAGCGAAGCACCGACAACTCGTCGAAGCAGAACCTGGCCATGCTCGCCGACCTCGACGAGCAGATGAAAGCCAATCCTGCCAAAGTGAGAGAGTGGTTCGAGAAGGCTACACAGGTGAAGGAGATGAGCGACTCGCTCTTCAACTTCGCACAGGATCTCAAACTGAGCATCGTGAAAGAGGCTGACGGCAAAGAAGGCGACTTGGCCAATATCGTGAACAAGGATAACCTCGAGGCTGCCAGCCATGTGATGCTCGCACCCGGAGTGGGCAAGGGCAGAGCACTCTACGATGCCATCAACTCGTTCCGCACGCGTATCCTCACCATGGTGGAAGACCCTGCGCAACGCGAAATCATTGGTGGAAACCTCTCTACCGAAGTGCCCAAGAATCCGCAAGGCTTAGGCAAGAACTGGCAGGAGTATATGTTTGAGGATATGCCCGTGGCTGCCGCCGTCACCCTGCTCTCCAAACTGCAGAACGATGTGCGCTATGCCGAGGGTGAGGTGCTGCATTCGCTTGTGGCCAATATCGGCATCAAGGATATCCGTGTGAACAAACTCGATGCCTTCGTCATACCCAACAAGACCACCCTCTACCCGGGTGAGCAGCTTACCGCCAATATTGTGATGGCGGCCATCGATACCACCCAGCAGCCTGAAATATATGTCAACGGCACTAAGGTGAACACTAAGAACGGCACTTATACGTTCTCAGCCGGTGGAGTGGGCGAACATCAGTTCAGTGGCTATATCCTCATGCAGAATGCCGACGGCGAGACGCTGCGGCGAGACTTCTCGCAGAAGTACAACGTCATATCGCCGCCCAGTGGCGCCACACTGGCTGCCGACCTTATGAATGTGCTCTATGCAGGATTCAGAAACCCCATCAGCGTGAGTGTGCCCGGCGTGCCGCAGAATGCGGTGTCGCTCTCCATGACGGGTGGCTCGCTGACGGCTGAGGGAGGCGGACATTATGTGGCCGTACCCGCTGCCGTGGGACAGGATGTCACCTTCACCGTGTCGGCCACCGACCAAGGCAAGAGCCGCACCATGGGGCAGTTCGTCTTCAAAGTGCGCAAATTGCCCGATCCTACCGCCTACATCGCCGTGGGTACCGACCGCTTCAAGGGTGGCGGACTCTCCAAACAGTCGCTCATGGGGGTGAACAGCCTGAAGGCCGCCATCGACGACGGACTACTCGACATCGAATTCAAGGTGGTGAGCTTCGAAACGGTCTTCTTCGACAACATGGGCAATGCCGTGCCCATCGCATCCAACGGAGCTGCCTTCTCCGACAGGCAGAAAGACGCCTTCCGAAAACTCTCGCGCAACAAGCGGTTCTATGTGTCGAGGGTGACCGCCATCGGTCCCGACGGCATCACCCGAAACCTGCCTCAAGCCATGGAGGTTATCGTAAAATGATACAAGTATAGTAGAAATCAACGTAGTATATTGACAATATGAGACGCATATCCCTTATCCTGCTCATGATGTGTTTGGCAATGCAGATTGTGGCACAGCCACAGGCTCGCAGAAAACAGGAACAGGAAAAGAAAACACAGTCGAACGCCAACAATATGACCACACGTGCCCGCATCGCCTTCCCCACCATGGCGCCTATGTCGGAAGATGTGGTGTGGAGGCGCGACATCTACCGTGAAGTGAATCTGGAAGAAAAAGCCAATTCGGGACTCTACTATCCCGTGGAGCCGGTGGGCACGCAGATGAACCTCTTCACCTATCTCTTCAAACTGGTGCTGAGAGGCGACATCAAGGCTTATGAGTACAGACTCGACGGCAATGAGGTGTTCAACGATTCGGCAAGAATCAAGACAAAGGCTTTCCTCGACAACTATCACATCTACTACGAACGTAGGAACGGAAAGGTATATATCGACAACAGCGACATCCCTTCGAGAGAGGTCACGGCCTACTATCTCAAGGAAAGCGCCTACTACGACCAGGGCACGTCAACCTTCCATCGCAAAGTGGTGGCACTGTGCCCCATCATGACGCGTGAGGACGACTTCGGCGACGGGGCTGCCAAATATCCCCTTTTCTGGGTCAACTACGACGACGTGTCGCCCTTCCTCAGCAAGCAGACCATGATGACGAGCGATGTGAACAATGCTGCCACCATGAGCGTGGACGATTATTTCACCATGAATATGTACAAGGGTAAGATCTACAAGACTACCAATATGCTGGGACGAACCCTTGCACAATACTGCCCCACCGACTCGGCCATGGCAAAGGAACAACAACGTATCGAACAGGAGCTGGCCGACTTTGAAACCAACATCTTTGGCAATAATGAACAGAAAAACGACTCTACCGACAGCGTGGCCGCTGCAGGCAAGGATGCAAAGAAGTTGGCAAAGCAAGAAGCAAAGAAAAATCGCAGAAGCGGAAGTGGGGAGAAAACGGTCATGAGTTCAAGGTCTGAGAAACCTTCTTCTTCAGGAATGACTCCCGCAAGGGTGTCTGTACGCAGAGAACGTCACTGACAATCCTTAATTGTTAAACATGAGAAGATTCTATTATGCACTGGCCTTTATCATGGGTCTTCTCTCGGTCACACCCTGTGCCGCTAAGGTAAAGTTTGGTGTGAAGGGTGGTTTCAATATGAATGAAATCAACCTGAGTGAGGAAATTATCGACAGCAAGAATCGCAACGGGTTCTTCGTAGGTCCTACCTTTAAAATCAGTACACCCCTCTTCTTGGGATTTGATATCGCAGCCCTCTACGACCGCCGCGATATGGAACTGGGTGAGCAGTCAACCAAAATGAAACAGGAAATGGTGGCTGTGCCTGTCAATCTCAGAATCAATCTGGGCAGCGAACGCACGCTGGGCGCTTTTGTCTATGCCGGACCGCAGGTGGCCTTCCTCATCAACGACCGGAAAGAGGTGATTGATGAGGCTAAGGAATGGGAGTTCAAACAGTCGAACTTCAGTGCCAACTTTGGCGTGGGGGTATTGGTGGGCGGTACGCTCCAAATCTCTGCCAACTACAACGTGGCGCTGGGCAAGACGGCCGACTTGACCGACTCTGCGGTGAGCGATGCCTTCGACGGACTGAAGAAACATGATGCAAAGACCAATGCCTGGCAGCTGTCCATGGCGGTCTATTTCTGATAACCTTTACCTCATACTATGGATAACTATGCCGAGGTATTGTTGCCCCTTGCCATAAAGGGCACGTTTACGTATGCCGTACCCGATAGCCTCATGAAGGCTGTCGGGTTCGGCTTTCGTGTGACGGTACCTCTCGGCAAGTCGAAAGTGCTCACCGGCGTAGTGGTGGAGCTGCACCAGAGAAAACCTGACTTCAAGTGCCGGGAAATCGTGGCCGTCGTCGACAGACATCCTGTCGTCTTGCCTGCACAGTGGCGACTCTGGCAGTGGATGGCCGACTACTACCTCTGTCAGCAGGGCGATGTGTACACTGCCGCCATGCCGGCAGGACTGAAGAATGTGGAGGACTACAAGCCGCGTTATGAGACCTGTGTCACACTCTCCGTGCAATATCGCCACGAAGAGGCTCTGCATCGCGCACTTGACAGTCTGCAACGCTCCACGCAGCAGCAGAAAGTGCTCATCTCCTTCCTCTCGCTCTCTCATTGGGACTCGCTGGAAGGGGATGTTTGCAGGGAAGAACCCACCGATGTGACGCGAGATGAACTGATGAATGCCTCGCTATGCCGTCCGACGGCCGTTAAAAGCCTGGTCGACAAAGGTATTCTTTCCCTCTACCAACGTGAGGTGGGGCGCATCGGCATATATACCGGGGAGCAGGTACCGTTGAAACGACTCACCCATTGGCAGGAGGATGCCTACAATGCCATTCTCATGCAGATGTACAGCAAGAATGTGGTGCTGCTGCATGGCGTCACATCGAGTGGCAAGACGGAGATTTACATCCATCTCATCAAGAAGGCGCTGCAAGAAAAGAAACAGGTGCTCTACCTCTTGCCGGAAATTGCCCTCACCGTGCAGATTACCCAACGCCTGCAGCGAATTTTCGGCGACCAGTTGGGTATCTACCACTCCAAGTACAGCGATGAGGAGCGGGTGGAAATTTGGCAGAAGCAGCTCTCCACACAACCCTTTGGCGTGATACTCGGCGCCAGGAGTGCCGTCTTCCTGCCTTTCCAGCACTTGGGACTCGTAATCGTGGATGAAGAGCATGAGACTTCCTACAAACAACAGGACCCGGCGCCTCGCTACCATGCACGCTCGGTGGCCATCATGATGGCTGCCATGGCAGGAGCCAAGACGCTCTTGGGCACCGCCACACCCTCGGTGGAGAGCTATTACAATGCCGAGAAGGGCAAGTATGGCTTGGTGAAACTCACGCACCGCTACCAGGACCTCTGTCTGCCTAAGATGGAACTGGTAGATGTGGCCGACCTGCGCCGGCGTATGATGATGAACGGCTCTTTCTCGCCGCAATTGCTCGCTGCCATTCGCACCTCGCTCGAAAACCATGAGCAGGTCATCCTGTTCCAGAACCGACGGGGATTTGCACCGATGATTGAGTGCAAGACTTGTGGCTGGGTGCCCAAATGTGAGCATTGCGACGTCTCGCTCACTTATCATAGGCGTATGGATGTGCTCACCTGCCATTACTGCGGGGCTACCTACCGTGTGCCGGCTGCTTGTCCATGCTGCGAGGAGAAACACTTGCGCGATGTGGGCTATGGTACCGAAAAAGTGGAAGACGACATCCGTGAAATATTCCCGAAGGTGTCTATCGGTCGCATGGACCTTGACACGGCGCGCACACGCGCTGCCTATGAACGTATCATCAATGATTTTTCTGCCGGACGCACCCGTATCCTCATCGGCACACAGATGGTGAGCAAGGGACTCGACTTCGACCATGTGGGAGTGGTGGGCATCCTCAATGCCGACAACCTCTTCCAAAAACCCGATTTCAGAGCCTATGAGCACGGATTCCAAATGATTGTGCAAGTGAGCGGACGGGCCGGGAGAAAGGGAAAGCAGGGTAGGGTGATTCTGCAGACGAAGCATCCCGACATGGAGGTCATACAACAGGCGGCAACCAACGACTTTGAGACGTTCTTCCGCCATGTGAAGGAGGAGAGAGTGCTCTTCCGCTATCCGCCCTACAGCCATGTGGTGTATGTGTTTCTGAAACACCGCGAGGAGCACGTAACCGAGTCGGCGGCAGGTCGCATGGCTGCCCTCTTGCGCTACTCGTTCGGGGAGCGGATTCTCGGTCCCGACAAACCGCCTGTGCAAAGGGTTAAGACGCTCTATATACGCAAAATCGTGCTTAAGATGGAACTGGGGCAGGATATGAAAAAAATGCGGGAATGCCTGCTGCAGGCCCGTGAGGCCCTTCTACAGGATTCCCGCTTCCGTACGGTTCAGGTCTTCTTCGATGTCGACCCGCTGTAATTTTTTCCTTTAGATGTTTATTTCCACACCTAAGCCCACCACCTTGTTGGTGCGGGTGAAGGAGTTCTTTCCGGCTGGTATTACAAGGCCAAGGCCTGCAATGTTCTGCTCGGGGGTGTCCATGTTGTAGTGGGTGTAGTTGGTTTGGAAATAGGCGGCATTTACTTTCACCTTGTCTGTGATTTGATAGCCTGCACCCAAACCGAAGGTCCATGAGTTCACTACGAACGACATGTCGTTCATAAAGCCGTCGGCCATCTGATAACGTGTTATCTGCACACCGCCGCTCACCTGCAGCTTGTCGGTGATGTCCCACTCGGCACCGCCCAGATATTCATTCGTGTCGCCGTCGAGTTCTTTTTCGCTGTGCTCATACCAGTGGGTACTGGTGTCGAAGAAATGGTGATAGCCTAAGTTCACGCGCACGCTGGGGGTGATTTCCCATTGGGCACCGAGCGTCAGCAGGGCAGGGGAGTCTTCCGGCACTTTGGTGCCGTCGACAAATTTGTTGGTGGCAGCTACCACTGTCGACTCCTTGAGGTCGGAGTTGTTCTTCATGCGCATGCGGGTCTTGAACTCATACTTGGCTGCAAAGTTGAACGAACCGGTCTTGTAGTCGATGCCAAGAATGGGGGCGATGCCCCATCCTGTCTGATCCGATTTCAGGTTCATGCCATTGGAGTAGGGTGCCAGCACTTCAGCGCTGTTCCTAATCTCGTCAGAGGTCGACTGCAGTGCTTGTCCCGCAGTGACAAGTTTCTGAACCTCGGGGGTCTGCATGGCCTGTTCCTGGGTCATGCCAGCTGCCATATAGGCATTCACAGTCTGAGTGATACCGTTCTGGATGCGTTCGCTCGAAGTTGCAAGACCTGCCACTACGCCTTCAAAATATTGGGGCAGCGTGATGCCCTCGTTCCCGTTCATCAGGCGGATATTGTTCAGGCGGGCCTCATACACAGCGGTTCCATACAGCAGACGAAGACCGCCATAGACGGAAAGATTCTCGCCTATCTTGCGGGCGGCACCCACCTGAAAACCAAAGTAATATTGCTTGCCGCGCATATAGGCGTCGGCATCATAGCCTGTCACTTTGGGCACCTCGGCGCCAAGTGCGTTTATCTGGTTGTTGATTTGGTTGGAGACTTCCATCAGACGCTTGGTGATGGCACCCACGGCTGTCTCGAAAGTGGCAATGCCGTTGTCGTACTCGCATTTGCCACCGCCTCCAGGCACAGAGAAGTTGAACTGGAAGCTCCAGTCGTTTTTGTTGTAGGCAGCCTGAAGCGAGGGAATGAAAGGTGCTGTGGCCTGTCCTTCAAAAGTCTTTGCTGCACTGTTGTTGTTGCGAATGCCCAATTTGAACAACTCGTTTTCTGAATCGATGGTACGGGTTTGCTTCGCATATTGCCAGTTGAAGCCTATGTGCAGTCCGTCGTTGAGGAAAATCACACCGGCAGGATTGCTGTACACGCCGTCAAGGCCGATAGCGGCATCGCGGGCGGGATTCCGGAGGAAAAGCACGCTTTGGTTGGTGTTGGTTAGGATACCTCCTGCAAAGGCAGGGAACGAAAAAGAGGAAACAATAATAGCCAACGCTAATTTAAAATTGCTCATATTTTTATAAAGTGTGTAAAAATAGGCTGCAAAGATAACTATTTTGTTCCTTTATCTTATATTCGTTTTAAATCCTTTAACATCTGTTAACTAATCACCGTCGACCAATCTTCATTTTATTCGGTTTTCTCCTCCTGTTCCGCATTGTCCGTGGCAGGTGTCTCCTTCTTTTTGTGTGCCTCAGGATAGCGTATACGCGTGTGGTACATGGCCTTCAGTTTCTCTATGAGCACCTGCTTGGCTTGTGTGATGTCGCGGAAGGTGAGGGGGCTGTCGGCAAAGTAGCCTTCATTCACCTGCGAGTCGATGATGTTGTTCACCAGTTTGCTGATGTTTTCTTCGGTATATTCGCTCAGTGAGTGAGACGCTGCTTCCACAGAGTCGGTCATCATCAGGATGGCCTGCTCACGCGTGAAAGGATTGGGGCCGGGATACATGAACGTCGACTTGTCGACGATTTCTTCAGGATGTGCGTTCTGGTATTTGATATAGAAATATTTTGTCACACCCAGACCGTGGTGGGTCAGGATGAAGTTCTTCAGCACATCGGGCAGGTTGTATTGCTCGGCAAGCTTCTGGCCGTCGAGCACATGGCTGATGATGATAGAGGCACTCTCTTTTTCCGATATCTGTTCATGCGGGTTCACACCGGTTTGGTTCTCAGTGAAAAATACGGGGTTGGTCACCTTGCCTATGTCGTGGTAGAGGGCACCCGTCCTCACCAGTTGCGCATCGGCACCTATGCGGTTGGCTATCTCGGCAGCCAGGTTGCCCACGCTGATGGAGTGGGAGAAAGTGCCGGGAGCCACTTCGCTGAGACGGCGCAGAATGCCCTTGTTGGTGTTCGACAGTTCTATCAGCGTCACGCTCGAAGTGAAGTCGAAGACTTTCTCCACCAACGACATGAGCGGGTAGGCCAGCAACAGCAGAATGCCGTTGAATACGAAGTAGAGGTAGAACTCGGCTGTTCTTCTCGTGGGGATGAAGCGGAATATCTGTATCAGTTGCTCAAGATAGTAGATGAGTGTCATTCCCACTGTGGCGAGGATGGCGGTCTTGAGCAGTTGGGAACGGCTTGACATGTCTTTCAGGCTGTATATGGCCACCATGCCTCCCACCAGCTGGGTGGCGAGAAACTCTGAAGGCAGCGTGAGTGCCACGGTGACAATGGCAAGCAGGATGACGTGGGTGATAAAGGCGGTGCGTGAATCGAAGAACACACGCATCATGATGGGCACAATGACAAAGGGCACTATGTAGATGCTCAACGTGGTGAACCGGTTGAAAAGGAGTGCAATCAAGGGGAAGATCAAGAGCATTGAGTAGAAGAACAACAGGTGGCGTAGCTTCAATGTGTACTCAGGCTTGAACATGTTTATATAGTCGGTGAGCAATATCAGGAAGAGCATGATGAGCAGTGCCTGCCCCAACTGTTTCGCTTTCACCTGTTTCTCGACAAGTTCCTCGCCCTTGATTTTCTCTTCAAGCGATTTCAGCTTCCAGTAAGAGTTCTCATCTATAATCTGGCCGTAGTCGATAATTTTCTCGCCCTTGGCCACCTCGCCGAAGTAGCGGGGTATGGCATCGAGTTCGTCTTTCAATTCGGCCTGGCATTTTTCTATGTCTTGTTCCATATTGGGAACGAGATATTCTTCTATGCCGAGCGACTTGAGGGCGCTCTGGTATTTCTTCAGCTCTTCGTCAATAAAGAGATTGCCGTATATCTGGCTCAGCACCCAGAGGCTGTTCACGTCGATGGGCAGCACCGATTTCGTGTTGCCAATGGTTTTTATGATGCGAATCTCTGTGTTCCCCTGGAGCTTCGCTTTCTCGTCGTCTGAGATCACACCTTTTGAATAGAGGGAATGGATGCTGCGGTTCAGCGGTCCTATGAGTTGCTGCAGTTCCTCTTTCTCGCTTTCGCGGATGGCTTTGGCAATGTTGTCGGCCACTTCGGTCGCGGTGTTTTGGTTGAGGTTGTAGTAGGGCCTGAATTCCTTCACTATCCTCATGCTGTCGGCTTCCACCTCCCTGTAGGGCTTCAGTATGTCGAACCGTTCGTCGGCTATCAGCATACTGCCTGGCCAGGGCTTGCCCAACTCGTATTTGGGCAGTACGGCACCACCCTTCTGAGGCAGGAAAAGATATAGGATATAGGTCACTGCCAATATGAGCAGGAATTGTATGAAATACAGCTGTCTCTTGCTGCCGTTGTTCAATATACCCATTGTTGTAGCGTTGTTGAGGTTTCAAAGGGCGAAATTACAAAAAAAAATGCAATATCGTTTCGCAACGGCACAAAAAACGACTTTCTTGCGGTTTTCTTTCCATTCTGTTCGTGGCTATGTGCGGCACCAAGGTGTAAATGCGTCCTGCGGCATCTGCATTTTTGCATAATAAAGGGCAATATAGGTGGAAAATGGTTCAAAACAAGCCGTATTTAAAAATATTATTGTAATTTTGCACAAAATTAAGAAATTATGACAAAAAGAGAAGTCAGAGTAAGATTCGCTCCGAGTCCCACCGGTCCCCTCCATATCGGAGGTGTTCGTACCGCACTTTACAATTATTTGTTCGCAAAACAACATGGTGGAAGCATGGTGCTCCGCATAGAGGACACCGACTCCACCCGTTTCGTGCCCGGTGCCGAGGAGTATATCATAGAATCTTTCAAGTGGTTGGGAATTAAATTTGATGAAGGTGTGTCTATCGGCGGAAAGTATGGACCTTACCGCCAGAGTGAGCGCCGGCACATATATAAGGAATACGTTGACCGTCTTTTAGCCGAGGGCAAGGCTTATTATGCCTTTGACACCCCAGAGCAGTTGGATGCCAAGCGCAAGGAGGTGGCCAATTTCCAGTATGACGCCCATACCCGAGGCCAGATGCGCAACTCGCTGGTCATGCCGGCCGAGGAGGTGGAGGAACTGATACGCGACGGACACCAGTATGTGGTGAGGTTCAAGGTGGAGCCGGGACGCACCGTGCTGGTGAACGACATGATTCGCGGTGAAGTTCACATGAAGAGCGACATCGTCGACGACAAGGTGCTCTACAAGAGTGCCGATGAACTGCCTACCTATCACCTGGCCAATATCGTCGACGACCATCTCATGGAGATTACCCATGTGATACGCGGCGAGGAGTGGCTGCCCAGTGCTCCCCTGCATGTGCTGCTTTATGAGGCTTTCGGATGGACCGATACCATGCCGAAATTCGCACACTTGCCACTGCTTCTCAAACCGGAGGGAAAGGGCAAACTGTCCAAGCGCGACGGCGACCGGTTGGGATTCCCCGTCTTCCCGCTCGAGTGGCACGACCCTGTCTCCGGCGAGGTGTCGTCAGGATTCCGTGAGAGTGGCTATTTCCCCGAGGCACTGGTCAATTTCCTTGCCTTGTTGGGATGGAACCCCGGCACAGAGCAAGAGTTGATGTCGATGGACGAACTCATCTCTCTCTTCGACCTTACCAAGTGCTCCAAGTCGGGCGCTCGTTTCGACTTCCAGAAAGGCATCTGGTTCAACCATGAATATATGCGCATGAAGAGCAGCGAGGAGATTGCACAGCTCTTTGCTCCCGTTGTGGCAGGAAACGGTGCCGAAGAACCTATGGGGCGAATCGTCAAGGTAGTGGATATGATGAAAGACAGGGTGAGCTTCGTCAAGGAACTGTGGCCCCTGTGCTCTTTCTTCTTCTTCCCACCGCAGACCTATGACGAGAAGACGGTGCGGAAACGCTGGAAACCGGATTCGGCAGCGGTAATGGGTCAGCTGGCCGACGTGCTTGCCGGGCTCGACGACTTCTCCATAGAGAACCAGGAAAAGGTGGTAATGAAATGGGTGGCTGACAAAGGCTACAAACTGGGTGATGTGATGAATGCTTTCCGTCTGGCGCTTGTGGGCGAGGGAAAAGGACCGGGTATGTTCGATATCTCTGCCTTCCTTGGCAAGACAGAGACGCTCTCACGTCTGCGCAAGGCCATTGATGTGCTGAAGTAAGTCTTTCTCTTCTATTACCGGATACGACGTGTACAACCTTATAATGTATATTTACTTGACGGGGGTCGCCGTCTACAGCTTGTTCAATGAGAAAGTGCGCAAGATGTGGAAAGGCGAACGTGCCGCCTTTGCCGTGCTGAAAGAGAAGGTGGATCCCACGGCACAGTATGTGTGGTTCCACGCTTCCTCGTTAGGTGAATTTGAGCAGGGCCGACCGCTCATGGAGAAGTTGCGCGCTTCACATCCCGAATACAAGATTCTGCTCACTTTCTTCTCGCCTTCCGGCTATGAAGTGCGCAAGAATTACGAGGGTGCCGACATCATTTGCTACATGCCCCTCGACACACCTTCCAACGCCCGTCGCTTCCTGCGTCTGGTGCGCCCAGTAAAGGCTTATTTCATCAAGTATGAGTTCTGGTACAACTACCTGCACATCCTGAAGTGTAGGAATGTGCCGGTGTACAGTGTGTCGAGCATCTTCCGGCCCAATCAGATTTTCTTCCGGTGGTATGGCCGTGAGTATGCCCATGTGCTGAAATGCTTCACCCATTTCTTCGTGCAGAACGAAGTGAGCAAACAGCTGCTCAGCCAAATCGGCATTGTGAACGTGGATGTGGTGGGAGACACACGCTTCGACCGCGTGCT
>CAJONT010000037.1 GCA_905235975.1 uncultured Prevotella sp. | reverse complement strand
GGTCTCTGTCCCTCCGCCTGGCTTTCCATGCGCCCTTTCGTCGAGGCGCTTGCCAAGGGCGAAGGTAATTTTTTCGACGGCTGGATGCAGAACCCCATGAGTGCCATGATTAGTTGCAACGACGGCTTCCGCCCCTTCAGCTTTTATCTCGAAGCCATAGATGAATAGCCCACAAAAAGCACCCCAAAAGAGCCCCCAGAAAGAGCCCCGCAAGCCCTCATCACCCTAATATCCCCACTATCTCATCCAAGCTGTCAATGAGGTAATCGGCTCCTGCCTCAGCCAGTTCCTCTCGCGTCCCGTTGCCATAAGTCACGCCGCACGTCTTGGCCCCGGCATTCCGGCCCATCAGGATGTCCACGGCCATGTCGCCCACGACAAGCGTCTCACGGGCATCGAAGCCCATAGCCGCAAGCGTCTTCAGCACAGGCTCGGGCTGGGGCTTGGCCTGCACCACGTCATCCGCCCCCACCAAGTATGAGATGTAGTCGACAATCTCCAGGTCGTGTGTCAGCTCAGAGAGCGACTTGTGCCACCGCGATGAGGCAATGGTGAGTGTATACCCCTGCTCCTTCAGCACCGAAAGTGTCTCCTTGACATGGGGAAACAACCGTGGCTTCAAGGTCTGAAGGTTTTCTTGAAAGAGCCTCCTGTATGTATTCACACAACAATCGATTACCTCTCTCCCCGCATCGGGATAAAGCGCTTCGAAGCATCCGTCGAGCGGCAGCCCTATCGTCGAAGCACATTCGTCTTCGCTGCGGACAGGCAGCCTTCGTTCGCGGGCGGTCATCTGCATCGTCGTGACTATCGTCCGTTTGGTATCGCCCAGTGTACCGTCAAAGTCGAAAATAATCAGTTTCATGTCCGTTCAACGCTTCTCTTTTGCCTGTCTCGCAAACTCAAACAGCGACAGTGGCAGATGGCAGTAGCCCGTGGGGTTCTTGTCGAGATAGTCCTGGTGATACGCCTCCGCTGTATAGAAGTTCTCCAAGGGTTGTTTCTCAACCGCCAACGCCTGCTCGTAGTGCTGCTGTTCCTCGCGGTACACCTTTTCAATCACCGGCAAGTCCTCTGCATCTTGGTAGTATATCCCGGTGCGGTAGCGGGTGCCTTCGTCGTGCCCCTGCTTGTTCAAACTGGTCGGGTCGATGGCCTTGAAGAACATCTGCAACAGGAACGTCAGACTTACCACATCGGGATTGTACCGCACGTGCACAGTCTCGGCGAAGCCCGTCTGGTCGGTATACACTTCCTGATATGTCGGGTGCACGGTATGTCCGTTGGCAAACCCCACTTCCGTGTCCACCACGCCTTCTATCTGCTTGAAGTAGTGCTCTGTCCCCCAGAAACACCCTCCTGCAAGGTAAATATCTTTTGTCATAGCCTCTTTCTTATTTCCTGCAAAAATAATCACAAAATCACAAACCACCAAAGAACCCCCGTCTTTTATCCCCATTCCCCCCACAAAAGTGTGTCTTGCGGTTTTCCCGCAAGAAAAATCACTCCATTCCCCCACAAAAGTGTGTCTTGCGGTTTTCCCGCAAGAAAATCACCCCATTCCCCCACAAAAGTGTGTCTTGCGGTTTTCCCGCAAGAAAAATCACAAACTCGTGCTTCGTCGTGCTAAAAAAATATTACCTTTGCAATCTAATGAGCTTACAGTATACGCAACAAATCTAAATGATAGGGAATAAAGGCTTAACTGGCAATGCGCTGAAGGTCATTGCCATCATCGCTATGACAATCGACCATCTGGCATGGGTGGGCATTGAGACGTATGAACAGGCTGAAACACCGCAGCAGATTTTCCTCCACGTCATCGGGCGACTGACAGCTCCGATGATGATATTCTTCGTCACGGAAGGCTATTACTATACGCACGACTACCGCCGATATCTCCGCCGGCTGATAATGCTGGCCGTGGTGAGTCACTTCGCATTCTGCTACTTCAATATGTCGGGCTTCAATCCGTTCTGCAACCTGCTCTTCAATGCCACGAGCATCGCATGGCCGCTGATGTGGGGACTCATCCTGCTCAAAGTGTGGGATATGGAGCGGCTGCCTCGCTGGCAGAAGGTGGCTGTCACCATCCTGGCTTGTCTGCTCACCTGCACGTCCGATTGGAGCTGCGTGCCTGTGTTGGCCATCCTCATGATGGGGCGTAACAGGGGCAATTTCTCCAAACAGATGCTCTGGCTCATGCTCTTCATCTCACTCTATGCCGTCGCCTTCTTCATCTTCCACAGCCATGTCTACGGCATACTTCACATGGCTTGCTGGCTGGCCGTCCCCCTGCTGGCCATGTACAACGGACAGCGAGGCTCCTGCCGCTGGCTCGGCAAGTTCTTCTACTTTTACTACCCGGCTCACATGGCGCTGATAGGCCTCTTAGCCCACCTCTTGTAAACTCCTGCGGGGCCGACAACCTCGAAGCACTGCTATAAATCTTAAAAAACAACTCATGTATAATAAAGGGAAATACCGCCACACTTACACATCCACGGCATCCGACATCACCCCGTCGTACAGACTTACCCCCAATGCCATGCTGATGTACTTCCAGAATAGTTTCGCACGCATGATGACCATCCTCGACTTGGCTGCTTTCGACATTGTGAAACAGCGGAGGATGTGGGTCGTCACCGAGGTGCAGATCGACGTGCAACCTGCGGTCACCTACTGGTCGGAGGATTTCATTGTTGAGATATGGGTAAGCGAACTGACATCTCTTCGTATCTACTGCGATTTCCGCATCATGCGCGAGGATAACGGACAGCTGATAGCCTCCGGCACAAGTCAGTGGAACATCCTCAACCTTGACACGAAACGACTGGAAACAACCGATTTCCTTGCCGACAAATTGACGGCGGTGCCCGAGCTGATGACTCCTTCCCACAAAAAAGTGCGGTTCCCCAAGCCACAGACTTTCGACATGCAGATGGAGCATCGGGCCACCCGTCTCGACCTCGATTTCAATTTCCACGTCAGCAACCGCAGCTATGTCAGCATCGCCCTCCTCACCATGCCCGACGAGGTCCTTGCGGCACAGACATTGTCATCACTCACCGTCCATTGGCTCCACGAGACCTATCTCGACGACACCCTCACCTGCCGTATGTCACGCCTGCCTGACGACACCTACCTCCACACCCTTGTCAATTCCGAGGGCACCATCGTATGCGAGCTCTTGAGCAAATGGCAGCCCCAGCCCGCATACCCTGATGTCAGCGAAGTCCTAACCCGCAACCTATAAGGGGGCTTCCCTGTTGAAGTCCCCTCACACGAAGTTCAGCAGCGACTGAAGCCTGTTCTGTACCTTGTGAAGCACATGCAAGGTCTCGTCGTTGGTGCTCTTCTCCTTGTCGGAGAGAAGCATGATTGCCCGCTTGATGAGCTTGCAGTCATCCATCGTGAGCGGCATGTCGGTGATGGAGTAGTCGGGGTCGGCATATCTGTAGTAGATCTTGTCGTACACCTCGATGGGGGCGTTGTACCCAAGCTTGTCCGACCGCATGATTTGTATGTCCATTTGGACGGTTCTGGCGCAGACACCCTTGGTGATGCCCTCCATGTCATAGAGTGCATCGCAGCAGGCGTCCACGAGGTCGTCGAGGGTCCATCTTCTGTATCTGTTTCTCAGACAGTTGTCGATCGTCTTGTATCTGATCAACGCATTCTTGTTTGCTGGCATAGTTGTTTCTTTTTAGAGGGTACAATAATAGTTGGAGATTCTCTCTCGGTATGAATTTTCCAACTATCAAAATGTTCTCTGAGTTACGCATGGCATTCTTATGATGCCCGAAAGAAATAACTATGTTCGTAATAATGATGTAGGAATCCGATACCGTCTGCGCTTGATGGCGTGCCAAACACAAGCACATAATTTTTCCGTTCTGAGGGTCGCTCGCTCTGAACAAATGTGCTTGATGTATAGACCAATTGTCTCATTTCAGTATGGGATTCTTGAATCGTTTGGTTAGATTTTTCTGATTTCGGTGCAAATATACGGAATAAGAACGAAATCTTTTTGCGTAGAAGAAAAAATTTTTAAAATTTTTCTCGTTTTTATCTTCCGACGCACTCTCGTCCCC
>CAJONT010000036.1 GCA_905235975.1 uncultured Prevotella sp. | reverse complement strand
TTCCATCGATTTCGTTTCGGTCGCTTTTTGCTTTTATTCGGTGCAAAGCGTCAAGTCTCATCCGTTGTGTAGCCCGCTACATGCCTTCTGAAACTTACGCTTTGCCCTCGACTAAAAGACAAAAATCGCCTCGACATAATGAATAGAACCCACCTATATTTTATTTGGCTCTTTCAATCACAAAGTCATACTGGTATGACGGTTCGCGGAGCTGATATTTATCCAACGGACCGGGGCCGCAGCTGCCGTTGCCAATGCCACGCATGGCGGCATCGAGGTGCAGGACGACCTCCTCGCGATGCACCGTACCCAGTTCGTGACGGAACTTCACCTTCCAGAGGTCCTCATCGGTATAGTGCTGGGCACTGAAGCCGAGCCATCCACCCGTCTTGCTGATGGTTATGCCACGTCCCTGGCCGTCGGTGAGCGAGAGCCAGCGCACATCGCAGCGCTCGCCCATACTCTGCGGACGCAGGTACTCCTCTTCCATGTCGGTGACACTGCGCTGCCAGCATCCCAGGCGTGCGGCATCCAGTCGGTCGGGATAGTTCTCCATGGGACCGCGCCCCAGCCACTCGACATTTTCGAGCGCCTTTGCGAGGCTCATCTGAAGGCCCAGACGCGAGAAGTCGCGGTTCTGTTCATTGCCGAACGAGGCCTTCACCTCTACCCTACCGCCGGCTGTGACGGCATATTGTATTTCGACAGGCACCTCGGTCTTTTCCTGCACGACATTGTGCATTGTGGTCACAATGAGCGAGTCGATGATTCTCTTGCTTTTCTTGCTCCCGTATCTGAACTCACATGAAATGAGTTCGAGATTCATTTCCGACTTGCGCCAGTCGTTGTTGATGCTGCGATAGCCCGTGAACTGCAAGCCCTGACCGTTGTGTATCATCTCCTGACCGCCGTACTGCAAACTGGTGAGACGCCCGTCTATGTCGAAGGCCACCTGCCAGTCGTCGCCGAAGGCACGTATGCCACCATTGTCCAAAGGTTCTACGTTTATGGCAGGTGTCTTCTGGAGCACATCATTCTGTGCAAGTTTCTCGTCAGACAGCACAATCTGTTCCTCAGCCACCGAATGACCCGCCTCGGCCCACACGTTAGGCCGGATGAGTTCGAGCGAGAGATTCAGTGTGACGAGTCCGCCGGCAGCCGGAGTCTCCTTCAGCACATCGCTGAGGACAATGCTGTCGCCGGCAGCCACGTCGGGCATTTCGCGCGAGCCCTGTCCCACCACCTTACCATCGCGTTCGAAGGAGTAGCGCAAGCGGAAATCCTTCAGGTTGAGGAAGGCGTAACGGTTTTTGACGACGAGTTGTCCGGCTTCGTTCAGGCGGAAGGTCACATACTGATAGACCTTCTTCACCTGCTGCAGTTTGGGAGTGACATGGCGGTCGGAAGTGATGATGCCATTGACACAGAAGTCGTTGTTGTTAGGTTTGTCGCCGAATCCGCCCCCAAAATACATGTGGTTCTGCGGTTCACCTGTTTTGCAGAGCCCCTGGTCGACCCAGTCCCAGATGCAGCCGCCAATCATACGCTTCGAGTCGAACTCAATGTAGTCCCAGTACTCCTTCAGGTTGCCTATGGCATTGCCCATGGCGTGTGCATATTCGCAGAGGAAGTAAGGACGGCCCTGTTTCGACTCATCACGATCCTGGCGCATCATATCCTGTATGCTGGGATACATCTTGCTGTCCATATCGGCAATGTCATTCTGCTCGCAGTAGTGAATCATACGGCCGTCGAGCGCCTTGATGGCCTCCTTGCACGCCACGAAGTTCTGTCCGGCGCCCGTCTCGTTGCCCATGCTCCAGAAAATCACGCTGGGGTGGTTGCGGTCGCGCATCACCATACGCACCTCACGGTCGACGAAGGCATCCTTCCAACTGTCGATTTTGCAGAGCTTGCCATAAAGCCCGTGTCCCTCCTGGTCGCACTCATCAAAGACGTAGAGGCCGTAGTAGTCGTAGAGGGCATACATACGCGGGTCGTTGGGATAATGACTCGTGCGAATGGTGTTCAGGTTGTAGCGCTTAAAGAGCAGGATATCCTCTATCATGCTCTCCACGGGGATGGCCTTGCCGTAGATGGGATGCGTATCGTGGCGGTTGGCGCCCTTGAACAGCACGCGCTTGTTGTTGATATACACAAATCCGCCCCTGTTCTCAATCTTACGCAGGCCATAGCGGAAGGTGCTGACATCGTCGCTCAGCGTCAGCGTCACCGTATAGAGGTTGGGCGTTTCTGCCGTCCACAGCGCGGGATTCGTCACCTCGAAAGACGCCGTGGCCTTTGCCTTAGCGCCCTTTGACGGGAGGCGCATATCCAGCGTGGTGCGTCCTACCTCCTTGCCATCGGGGTCGAAGAGCGCCACCTCCGGTGTATTTTTGGACTTTCCGCCCAAGTTCTGCACCTCGACCTCCACCTTGACGGTGGCCTTCTTCAAGTCACCGCTCAGCTCGGTGGTGGCATAGGCATCGCGCACATGCATTTTCTTGCGGGCTTCGAGATAGACATCGCGGTGGATGCCGCTCAGGCGGAACATATCCTGGTCTTCGATGTAACTGCCGTCGCACCAGCGGTAGACCTCCACGCAGAGCAGGTTCTCGCTGCCGTGCTTCACATAGGGTGTCACGTCGAACTCCGCATCGTTGTTGGAGCCTTGCGTGTAGCCCACCTTCTTGCCGTTCACCCACACGTAGGCGGCACTGTAGATGCCGTTGAAGTGCAGATAAATCTCACGCCCTTTCCAGTTGGCAGGCAAGGTAAAGGTGCGTCGGTAACTACCCACGGCATTGGGTTCATTCTCCGATGTCCACCCCTTCACGGGACGTATCAGAGGCGGGTTGCTTTCGAAGGGGTATCTGGAATTGGTATAGATGGGTGTGCCATACCCCTGCATCTCCCAGTTGCTGGGTACGGGAATGGTATTCCATGCAGAAGCGTCATAACCAGGCTCGTAGAAGTCCTTCGGGCGGACGTCGGGACTCGGCGACCAGTGGAACTGCCATTCGCCGCTGAGCATCATCCTCAGGCTGCTGTGTACGGGCAGCCAAGGTTTGCGGCTTGCCTCGTCGGCCTTCATCTCCCCCTCGTTGGCATAGAGGAGCATGGTGGCCCGACCGTCCTCCTTGCCAATGGCAAAGATGGTTTCGTTTTCCCAATCATTCGGACTTGTTGCCACTTCTTTGTTGGCATCATTTGTCTGCGCCATCAGACCCCCTCCGGCGGTCTGGGCAAACAATACTACACTAAAAAGAATCTTATATTTCATGCTTGTCTGTTATGGTGTGTCGTAATCATTCTGGAAAGTGTGCGTCGGCACGTCAATTGAGTGCGGGAAGGATATAGTCCCATACAAGGTTCAGCTCAGCCTGCATGTCCTGCAGATCGGCCGTATTGACGACCACCGCGTCCTTTTCGGGGATGAGGATGATGTACTGTCCGCCGGCACCGTCGGCACGGCAGGCATTGTGTCGGCAGCGCCACATCTGGAATCCATAGCCGTGCAGCCAGTCGCTGTTTTCGGGTGTCAGACCACTCTTGTCCACCTCGTCGAACCTTATCCACGAGGGCACGCAGGGCACCTGCTTGCTGGTGGCCTCGTTTACCCATGCTTCGGAGAGTATTCTCTGCCCGAACCATTCACCTTTCTGGAGCAACATCTGCCCCATCTTCGCCAGGTCCTCCGTCTTCAGGTAAAGGCCCGACCCACCTTTGTTAATGCCCTGCGGACTCTCGTCCCAATGAGGAGGGTCAATTTTCAGCGGATTGAAGAGGCGTGTCTGCAGATAGTCCACGACCTTCTGCCCAGTGAGTTTCTGCAGGATGGCGGAGAGCATGTAGGTGCCCAGTCCGTTGTAGCAGTAGAACGTGCCAGGTTTATGCTTCACGGGCCAGGACAGGAAGATGCTCGTCCACGTCTCTTTTCTGTCAGCCCCCGGATAGCCGGGAGCCGTGTCGTGTCCGCTGTTCATGGTGAGCAGGTCCTTGATGGTCACGTTCTTCAGGTTCTCCGAGGGCGAATCGGGTAGTTCGTCGGGGAAGAAGGACACCAGTTTGTCGTCGAGGCTCAGCAGTCCCTCTTGAATTGCCAATCCGACCGCGGTGGCGGTGAATGTCTTGCTCACGCTGTTCAGCACATGAGGTTTGTCAGGCTCTCCGCCGTTCCACCACTTCTCGTACAGCACTTTGCCGTGCTGCAGGACCATGATGCTCTGCACTTTCAGTTTCTGTTCCTCGGCAGCCTTCAGATAGCCATCCATCGCCGTCTTCAGGTTGGCGCTTGGCTCGGCTCGCTCCAAAGAGACAGGGCTTTCGCCCTTGCAGCAGGAAGCCATATTTCCGCATGCCGATTTCACCTTGATGAACGCCGCCTCTTTCGTGGTAATGTTGATGTAGAAGATCTTGCCTCTTGAGGGCGTGATGTTTTCGACGTGCGATGCAGCCAGGATGCCGTCCTTGTATATTTGGACCATGTACTTGCCGGGCTTCTTGACCGTCACTTCGACAGGTATGTCGGCTCTTCTTTCATGGATATTCTCGGCCATGTCGTCGGGGAAGTGCAAGATGCCCAGCGTGGCGTCGTTGCCGTTGTGCAGACAGCTAATCTTTCCTTCGCCGCAGGTGGCGGTAATCAAGATGTTGTCGCCGGCACCTGGCAGCCCCTGCCAGATGATGTCCTCATTCGCTGAGACCATCGCCATGAACTTCCGATAGCATTCGCCAGCCTCGTTGGGTTCCCCTTCGCGGTTGCCCATGCCTCCGTAGGAGAAGACACAGAATCCCTGCGAGCCGCGTTCGAGGAAGTTAATCATGTATTCCTGGGTGATTGCCCAGGTTTGGTAGCGTATGCCTATCTCCGTGCTAATGAGGATGGGGAGCTGTGTGGGATAGCTGTAAGTGTTGTTGAGCTTGTAGACCTGGTCGAGGTTCTTCCACTGCTTCCGCGCGGATGTCCCGTAATACATAGATGCGATGGCATCTATCTTGCTGTCGCGGAACGTGGTTGCGTCAGTGCCGGTCTTGTTGATGATTTCCGCCTCTCCTTTTTCCGGACCGCCGCCGATGGGATTGATCATCGTAACCTGATTCGGAGCCTGCCGATGATAGACAGTTGTAAACCTTGAGAACCACGCATTCACCATATCCATCTTGTAGCGCAGCCAGGAGTTCTCGCCGGTCAGCTTTTTCCATTTCTCGAACATGTCGAGCGTGTAGGGGTTGTAGTCAGCGTCCTCGCCTTGGTAGCTGAAGTGCTCCTCGTTGCCAATCTGAATGCCGATTACAGTTTCCGACTTGGCATAGCGTGCTGCCAGTTTGTCAAGCATCCTGATAATCTTTTGGTAGACGACCGGATGAGAGTAGCACGGCATGATTTCGGAATATTTTTTCTCCCGTTGCGCCGGTATGTCCTTGATGACGTTTCCTTCCTTGTCCTTGACCCACTGTATGGCATAGTTGACCCCGTCGCGTGTGTCGAGATTGTACATCCATTGCTTTTCTGGATCCGGCAAGAAAGGCATGTCGAACTGTTCGTGCATGAAAAGAATCCACACGATTTTGAGGTCGTGGTTCTTCGCCTTTTCCACGATGTCGTCGGTGTAGGAGAAATCGAAATTGCCGTCCTGCGGCTCGATGTCGCCCCAATGAATCATGAACATGACCGTGTTGGCCCCTACTTTGTTGTAAGCGTCGAAGACCTTGTTGTAGTCGGTCGTGCCGCCTCTTCTTGTGTCCCAAAATCCGACCTCGATACCTTTCAGGTAAAACGGCTGAAGCTCACCGTTCTTGTCTCTTGCCATGAGGGCCAGTTTGTCGTTGGGGTTGCGCACCAAAGCCGAAGGCACATTCTGTTCTTGAGCCTCCTTTTTCGACAGAATCGTGACCGTTTTCGCCTGAAATGAGGAGTCGAACAGGCATTCGACATTTTCTATCGGATCAATGACAGGGCTGGTTTTTTTCTTGTTCTTCTTGGCGGGTGTATTGGCGGCCATAATTAGGCAGCACGCCAAAAACAGCACAATTAAGCTATATTTCTTCATCGTCGTGAAAATTTATTGATTACTTTCTTATCTGCCACAGGTGCCACGGGCAGCGTCACAAGGGCTTCCTGCATCAGCTGCTCGTCGTAGAGAGCCTTGAAAAGAGGCATTATGATAAGGTCGAAGTGCACCTTATCGGCGCTAATCTTGAACTTGTCGGTGACGTCGTTGCGGCAACCCACGGGACGATTGTAGGCATCGAGATTGACGTATGTGACATCCTCCATCGTCACCTCTGAGGGGTGGCGCAGTCGGTGGTTGCGGTCGGTATAAAGCTTT
>CAJONT010000035.1 GCA_905235975.1 uncultured Prevotella sp. | reverse complement strand
CGGTATCCGGCCTCCTGACGGTGTATCTCGAGGAATGCTTTCTGATTTCCCATTGTCGTTTACAATTTGACGGTTTTCAATTTATACCTTTAATACTCGCGTTGCATATCGGCTATCTTCTGGCGGAGCTTCTTCATCTGCTCTTCCTGTAGCACGCGCTTGTATTCGATGGGCACTACCTGGATGAAGTCTTCCACGTATCTGGGCCAGTCGTCGAGCATCGTGCGGGCCAGCTTGGAACCGGTGTAGAGGTAGTGCTGCCGGATGAGTTCGTGCAATTCCTTGCGCGAGACACTGTCTTCGACAAGGTTTATTTCCACCATGTCCATGTTGCAGAAGTAGTCGAATGTGTGCTTGCGGTCGTAGACATAGGCAAGACCGCCCGACATGCCTGCGGCGAAGTTGCGCCCGATGTCACCGAGCACCACGACACGGCCGCCTGTCATATATTCGCAGCAGTGGTCGCCGGCACCCTCGATGACGGCCACGGCACCTGAGTTGCGCACGCCGAAACGCTCACCGACCCTGCCGTTGACGTAGAGCTCGCCGGAGGTGGCACCGTAGAGGCCTGTGTTGCCGGCGATGATGTTGTCTTCGGCGGCGAAGTTGGCGCGGGTGGGAGGCAGAATGGCGATACGGCCGCCGGAGAGACCCTTGGCGAAGTAGTCGTTGGTCTCGCCTTCCTGCTTGAACGAGACGCCGTGGACGAGGAAGGCACCGAACGACTGTCCGGCGGAGCCTTTGAACTTCACGCTGATGGTGTCGTCGGGCAGACCGGCCAGTCCGTATTTCTCGGCTATCAGACCGGAGAGCATGGCTCCTACGGCACGGTCGGTGTTGCGGATGGCGTAGTCAAGGTTCACCTCGTCCTGGTGGTCGATGGCTTTCTTGGCTGCCGCTATCATCTGCTGGTCGAGAATGGTGCCTTGCATGCCGAGTGGCACGGCGGGTGTCTTCTTGTCGCCTGTGAAGTGCAGTATTCCTTCCTCTTTGTGCAGGAGTCGGTTGAAGTCGAGTACCGACGGCTTGGTTTCTATCAGGTCTGTACGTCCGATGATATCGGTGAGGCTTCTTGCGCCCATGTCGGCAAGGTATTCGCGAACTTCTTGTGCAATGAAAGTGAAGTAGTTGACAAGGTATTCGTAGCGGCCTGTGAAGTTCTTGCGGAGTGAGGAGTCCTGTGTCGCCACGCCCATCGGACAGGTGTTCAGGTTGCACTTGCGCATCATCAAACAGCCCAGTACGATGAGTGCTGCCGTGCCGAAACCGTACTCGTCGGCACCGAGCAGAGCCATGAGGACGACGTCGCGCCCTGTCTTGAGCTGACCGTCCACTTGCAGGCGGACACCGCTGCGCAACCCGTTCCTGACGAGTGTCTGCTGGGTCTCGCTCAGGCCGATTTCCGGCGAGATGCCGGCAAAACGCATACTGCTGGCGGGGGAGGCTCCCGTGCCGCCTTCTGCTCCGGAGATGACAATGAGGTCGGCCTTCGCCTTCGCCACACCGGCGGCAATGGTGCCCACACCGCTCTCAGCCACTAATTTCACGCTCACGGCGGCCTTCGGATTGACGTTCTTCAAGTCGAAGATAAGTTGCGCCAGGTCTTCAATGCTGTAGATGTCGTGGTGCGGGGGCGGGGAGATGAGTGAGATGCCGGGAATGCTGTGGCGGGTCTTCGCAATCACCTCGTTCACCTTGAAACCGGGCAGCTGACCGCCTTCGCCGGGCTTGGCTCCCTGTGCCACCTTGATTTGTATCTCCTCTGCATTCACAAGATATTCAGTGGTGACGCCGAAACGGCCGCTTGCCACCTGTTTGGTCTTGCTGCTCAGACTGATACCGTCGACGGTGGCGTGGAAGCGTTCCGAGTCTTCGCCGCCTTCGCCCGTGTTGCTGCGTCCGCCGAGTTTGTTCATGGCGAGACAGATGGCTTCGTGTGCCTCCTTGGAGAGTGCACCGAACGACATGGCTCCCACGACGAAGTGCTTTACAATGTCTTCCACAGGCTCTACCTCATCGAGAGGGATGGGCTGGTGCTTGAAACCGAGGAAGTCGCGGATGAAAATGGGTGAGCTCTTCTCGTCGACAAGGCGACTGAAGGCCTTGAACTTCTCATAATTGCCCGTTCGGGTGGCCAACTGAAGGGTGGCTATCGTTTCCGGATTCCAGGCATGCTTGATACCGTCTTTGCGCCAGTGGAACTGTCCGTTGTCGGGGAGGAAATTCATCCCTCGGGTGGCGGCGTCGCTGTGAGCCGCTGTCTCGTGCCTGATAATGGCATCGGTGGCTATCTTCTCCAATCCTATGCCGCCGACGGGACTGGACTCTGTGCCGAAGTAAGCCTTGAGCAGACTCTCGCTCAGGCCGATGCTCTCGAAGATCTTGGCTCCGCGATAGGAGCGGATGGTGGATATGCCCATCTTGGCCATTATCTTGAAGAGGCCTTTTTTCACCGCCTTGATGTAGTTGGCCTCGGCGGTGGCATAGTCTTCTTGTATCTTGTGGCGTTTTACCAAGTCGTTGAGTATGGCAAATGTCATGTAGGGGCACAGCGCCGATGCACCGTAGCCCAGAAGCAGTGCGGCATGCATGGTCTCGCGTATCTCACCGCTCTCCACAATCAGGGCGGTCTGTACGCGCTTGCCCACGGAGATGAGGTAGTGGTGCACCGCGCTGACGGCCAGCAGCGACGGGATGTAGAAATACCCTCTGCCGCTGTCTGTGGCCGACACGTCGCACTTGTCGGTCAGGATGATATAGTTGTAGCCTTCGTCGACGGCTTTCTCCGCATGCTTGCACAACCGGTCGAGCGCTTGGCGCAGCGATTCGCCTTCTAACTTGGGGTCGGTGGGATAGCCCGCAGGGGTGGCGATGGGTGCCTTCATCTCCAACTTGATGGTGTTGAAGCCTTTGTACCTTATGTTGCACAGGATGTCCAATTGCGTGTTGTTCAGGATGGGGTGGGGCAGACGTACCATCTTGCAGTTGGTCTCATCGGGACTGAGGATGCCGGTGCCCACACGGCCAATGTACTCGGTGAGCGACATCACCAGTTCCTCACGAATCGAGTCGATGGCAGGGTTGGTCACCTGTGCAAACTGCTGGCGGAAATAGTTGAAGAACACCTGTGGGCGGTCGGAGAGTACGGCCAAGGGGGTGTCGTTGCCCATCGAGGCCGTGGGTTCCTGACCGTTCACAGCCATGGGTATGATCGTGGAGTCGATGTCTTCGGCACCATAGCCGAAGATCACCTCTTTCTGCAACAGATTGTCGATGCCGTTCTCTACATGACGGCCCGACTTCAGCTTCTCAAGTTGGATGCGGTTGGTGGAGAGCCACCGGCGATAGGGGTGCTCGTCTGCCAACTGGCGCTTTATCTCGCCGTCGTAGTAGATTTTTCCTTCCTGCGTGTCTATCAGCAGAATCTTGCCCGGCTGGAGACGTCCCTTCTCGGCTATCTCCGTGGGGTCGAAGTCCATGACGCCCACTTCCGAGGCCACTACCATCATGTCGTTCTTGGTGAGCGTGTAGCGGGCAGGGCGCAAACCGTTGCGGTCGAGCATGCCGCCCGCAAAACGGCCGTCAGAGAACAACAGGGCGGCAGGGCCGTCCCACGGCTCCATCAGAATGGAGTGGTATTCGTAGAAGGCTTTCAGGTCTTCCGATATCGGGTTCTTGTCGTTGAAACTCTCAGGCACGAGCACACTCATCGCATGCGGCAGCGACAGTCCCGACATGATAAAGAATTCGAGCACATTGTCGAGCGATGCCGAGTCGGACATGCCCTTCTGCACGATGGGCGTTATCTGACGGATGTCGCCCAGTGCATCGCTTGAGAGCACCGATTCGCGTGCCTTCATCCAACCGCGGTTGCCGCGTATCGTGTTTATCTCACCATTGTGGGCCAGCAGGCGGAAGGGTTGGGCCAGCGACCATGTGGGAAAGGTGTTGGTGCTGAAGCGTGAGTGCACCAATGCCAGACCGCTCGTGAAATAGGGGTTCGTCAGGTCGGGGAAGTACTGGCGCACCTGTATCGACGACAGCATACCCTTGTAGACGATGTTTGTGTTGCTCAGCGAGCAAATGTAGAAATCCTTATGGGAGATGCGGCGCTCTATCTTCTTGCGTATAATATATAAGGTACGGGCAAACGTGTCTACCTTGTCGTCGGCCACTCCTGTAATGAACACTTGCTTGATGGCCGGCTCTGTGCTGCGCGCCGAGTCGCCCAAACAATCAGGGTTGGTGGGCACGGTGCGCAGGTGCATCAGCTGCAGACCTTCGCGCTCTATCTCTTCTATCATTACACTAAGGATGTCTTGCTGGGCCTTCTCCTCTTTCGGCAGAAACACCAAGCCCGTGCCATACTTCCCTTTCTCGGGTACAGGGATGCCTTGCAGCAAAATAAATTCATGCGGTATCTGAAGCATGATACCGGCACCGTCGCCGTCGGTCTTCTGACTCGACTCTGACACATCGGAATCCGTCGGAGCCGCACTGCCTACCTCTGCACCGCGGTGACGCATGTTCTCAAGCACGCGGAGGGCACTGTCTACCAAACCATGGCTCTTGTTGCCGTGAATGTTTACTACCATTCCCACGCCACAGGCATCATGCTCGTAGTCGCTCCGATAAAGTCCGTTTTCAAAAGTTTGAAGTTTACATTTTGACATATTATCCTAATTAAATCTTTCAAAAGTTATATTTTCTGTGCAAAATTAAAACAAAATGTCATTACAACAAAGTTTTT
>CAJONT010000034.1 GCA_905235975.1 uncultured Prevotella sp. | reverse complement strand
TTGAAAGCGACGGCCAGGAGCACCGCATTGATTGTGAAGTAGGTGAACTGTACGGGAATGCCTGTTCCCCAAAAGACGATGGAAGAGATACCTGACACACCGCCTGTGGTGATTTCATTGGGCAAGAGGAAAATATTCCATCCTATACAATACGAAACCATGGCTATGGTTATCATCACATAGTCGCGAATCTCATTCTGCAGGTTTTGCTTTGTCATACAATATAGATGTTTTTGGTGGGTTCTATTAATTCTGAAAATTTTGAAGGCGGTGTTCCATCGATTTCGTTTCGGTCGCTTTTTGCTTTTATTCGGTGCAAAGTGTCAAGTCTCATCAGATTCCCGTGCAAGCTCGCCTACCCGTAGCCTTTTGTGTAGCCTGCTACACGCCTTCTGAAACTTCACTTTGCCCTCGACTAAAAGGCAAAAATCACCTCGACATAATGAATAGAACCCACCTATAATGAAAACGGGTGCAAAAGTAGATATTTTTTCTGATTTTATGCAAATAAGACGCGATTTTTTTACTCTTTTCGCAACGCTTTCAGGTCGATTTGTTTATAGCACACTTTCTGTCGCCGCCATGTGTACACACAATGCAGGGTGCCGTCGCGGCCTTGTATAATGGCGGGATAGGAATACTCACCGATGGGACCGTCTTCCAACGTAAGGACATGCTTCCAATGGGTGCCGTCGTCGGAAAGGGCGATGGACAATGGGGTGCGCACACCGCTGTTTCTGCCGGGCAGCGTCTCGAAATTGTTGTATATCAGGACATGGCGACCGTCTTCTAAGGTTACCGCATCGGTACCCGACTGGTTGTTGGGTACGTCGAGCAGGGTGACTTCACTCCAGGTGTCACCGCGGTCACTGCTGAACGATGTGGCAATCTTTTGGTTGCGCGACCGGCACAGCACTTGCAGGCGACCGTCGCTCAATTGGAGGATAGACGGTTGTATACACCCGATGGGTTGCTCCTCAGCCCCTTCTTTCAGCAGGTCTTGCGACAGGAGCATCTTCTTGGCGGATATGGGACCTACATATTTCCATTCACGGGTGGAAAGGTCGTATATCTCGAAGTGGATTTTCCAGTTGCCTCCATATTCGGTGCTCGACGGACAGATGAGGCGGTTGTCCACAAGTACGGGCTTGTTTTTGATGGGACCGAGGAAGCCTTGCTTGAGGGGCTCGCGCGCACTCCATGTCTTGCCCCCGTCTCTCGACCGCACCAACCATCCCGTCCAGTCGGCCACCCGGGCGCCAATCTTGAAGAAAAGCAGCAGTTCGCCGTCGGGCATTTGGAAGAGTACGGGGTTCCAGCATGCCTTTCTGCGCATCTCATCCGCATGCCAGCCCTCTCTCGGCAGGATAGGACCTGCTGATGCCGGCGTGGTGGTTTCTTCGATGCCTGCAATGCGGGCATCCTCGGTGCCAAGTTTGAACACGCCGTCGGCAGCCAAGATGGGCGCGTCCCAGGTGTCCTGTCCTTTCGGCTTCCTGCTCACCCAGATGCATACGTCAGGATTGTTCTCATGCAGGCCGGCGAAATAGGCTGCCACGAGGTCGCCGTTGGGTAGCTCCACGATTGTGGAAGCATGGCAGGATGGGAAGGAGGCCTGCTCATAGAGAAATTGGTTCTTCTTGATGGCTGCATCTCTTTGGGGAATGTGCACCTTCAACTGATGCGTGCCGGAACCAATCTCCTTCGTTGTTCCATCGGGCAACCACACCTCCGCAGTCGTATTCGCGGGAATTTCGACATGCCAACTGAGGTTTTCAAGGTCTTTCGACCACTCACTCACCACCTCGCCGTAGGGCGTGGCGTATGTTGACATGGCAGAGAAGCAGTCGGGGATGGAGAAATCGGGTCTTAGCGTAATCTTTTTGTATCCCGGCAGCGCGGGTCTTATGCCTCCTATATAGGAATGGCACCAGGTGAGCAGGTCGCCCAACAGCATGACATGGTTGCCGCTGTTCATGGCGGGGGCGGCTTTGTCGCCGTTCCACAGTTCCCAGATGGTAGTGGCGCCTTGCTTCGACATGTAGCCCCACGACGGATACTTCGTTTGTGTGGCCAACAGATAGGCCACATCGCCGAAACCGTTGTCGCTCAGTGTCCGCATGAGCCATGAGGTGCCTATCACGCCGCAACTCACCGTGCCTTGGTCTTGGGTGATGATGTGGGCTATCACATTCTTCATCACTTCGTGCCGACAATCTTCAGGCACGATTCCGAAAGCAAGCGGAAGCAGGTTGGCCGTAACGGTGTTGTTGCCATAGAAGATGCTGTCGGGATAGAGCACATGGCCTGGCACAAGTGAGGTGCCTGTCTTCCGGGTGAGGAAACGGCGGTTGAAGGCTTCCGACATCGTGTTGGCTTCGGCACGCCATTCGGCAGCCTCTGCAGGCAATTCAAGCAGGTTGGCAAATTTGTCCATCAACTGCAACACCTTGATGGCGTAGGCTGTAGATATCAGGCTTCCGTCGGTCTGTCTTGACGGGTCTTCGCTGTGTATCAATTCCAGCTTTTCTGGCGGCATGCACCAATCGCCGTATTTGTCGTGTCCCACGATGCCCTCTGTGGCATATTCAGAGAGGATGTGGCGAATCCATTTCTCTATGGAGTGGTAAGCTTGCTTGATAGGGGCGATGTTGACATATTGTTCATACAGCATGTCGCAGGCAAAGGGTAGGGCGGCAGGCCATGTCACATCGTCGCTGTAATAGTTCCAGAAGGCAGGTGCCACATCGGGGATGTTGCCGTCGGCTCTCTGTGCGTCGCAGATGTCTGTGATCCACTTGCTGTAAAGCCGTTCGTTTTCGAAGAGGAAACTTTCGCCCAAGCAGCCCACTGTCCTGTCGCCAAGCCAAGGCTGTCGCTCGTTACGCTGCGGACAGTCTACGGGCATCCCTTTGTAGTTGCTCAATATGCCCCATACCGCATTGTTATACACCTGGTTGAGGATGGTGTCGCTGCAGGTGAAGAATCCTGTCTGTTGCATCTCGTCGCTCACGGCCTGGGCGATGAAATCAGAGGGCTTCGCATCCTTGTATCCGGAAATCTCAATGTATCTGAAGCCATGGTACACGAAAGTGGGATGCCAAAATGCGCCTTTCTCTTCGCCATTGCAGATATAGAGGTCTTCTGCGCGGGCATCACGAAGGTTGGCTGTGTAGAGTTGTCCGTTGGAGTCGAGCCTCTCGGCGTATCTCACCTTGATGGTGCTGGCGTGGCTGCCTTTTATGCGGAAGGCCACCCATCCTGCCATGTTTTGACCGAAATCCACGATATAGGTGTCGCCATTGGCTTTGACCCATTGGGGAGCACGTTCTCTCACCACGCGCATGTTTGGCGTCATCTGTCCGCACAGTTCGCCAGTGGGCACCGACACGCGTTCGGCATTCTGCCATGTGGAGTCATCGTAGCCGTAGGTGTCCCATCCCGTGAGGCTTTTTCGGGCATCATATTCCTCACCATCGTATTCGTTGTTGGCTCGAATGGGACCGTCGGCACACAGTCGCCACTGTTCGTCGGTTTTAATGGTTTCTGATGTGCCGTCGGTATATTCTACAATCAGCTCTATCCTACATTTGGGGTAGCCGAATACGGTGTTCTTATGGGGCTTGTCCTGCCGCATGGGGAAATATCTGCCGTTGCCCATCACGATGCCGATGGCATTGTTCTCTTCATCCAGGTAGTCCGTCACATCGTAGGCATTGTACATCACGCGCTTGCGGTAGTCTGTCGGGACGGGGCTCAGCACATCCTCGCCCACTTTCTTGCCGTTCAAATGCAGTTCGTAGAGGCCTAAGCCTGCTACGTAGGCCGTGGCCATTGCCACTTTTTTGCGAAGCTTAAAATCACGGCGGAGATAGCGGGCTGCCATACGGGTGTGCACTCCTTCTTCTTCTCCGTCGAAGAGTCCTTCATGCCCTATCCATCTGCTTTTCCATTGCGATTCGGCAAGGAGGCCGATGCCAAACGTGGCAATGTCGCTCCAAGCGCTCTTTCCCTTGTTTGTCACTACGCGTACCTGCCAGAAAGCCCTTTGGTTGGGTTTCAGTTTATTTCCTGCATAGGGAATGAGCAGCTGCCGGTCGGACGGCTGTTCACCCGAGTCCCACAAGTCGCCTTCGTGCTTTTCTGCCAATTCTCTTGTGGAGCTGACCAGGATGCGGTACGATGTCTGTTTGACATCCTGTTTGGCAGATTTCTCCATCCAGCTGAAGCATGGCGTGGCAGTATACAACCCGATAGGATTGGTCATGTTTTCCGTCCGCAGGTTGTAAGTTTCTACGCTGGCAGCAAATGTGTGGATACAGGCCGTCAGCAGAAACAAAAAGATACAGGTGTGTCGCATGGTGTTATTCGTTTAGGTCTCTCGACATATTGGTTGTGTTGGTTTCTTACGTATCTCGGAAGGGTTTACAGATTCAGCAGATAGGATTGCCCTGCCTCGGTAGACAGTTCATAGAGGTAGGTCTTCCGCACGCCGATTTCTTGCGACTTCCCTTCGCTGTGGTCAACGATGGTTTGGTGGCCGTCGTCGAAGAACAGCGCCATCTGCGACTTGGCTCCCGCCTTTTTGAGTCCTTTCCCGCGCAAGGGGGTGTAGGAGCGGATGAGGCATTTGCCGCCCTTTTGGGAGCGTATTTTCACTTCATTGGCTTTTCCTTTCTTCCATTGGATGTCCACCTCGAAGCCACCTCGTGCCATGAGACCGCGCACTGCCCCCTCTTCCCATTCAGAGGGCAGGGCGGGAAGGATGAAGAGGCAGTTGTCGTGACTCTGCAGCAGCATCTCTGCGATACCCGCCGTACAGCCGAAGTTGCCGTCTATCTGGAACGGGGGATGTGCATCGAAGAGGTTGGGATAGGTGCCGCCTTTCTGCTGGTTGTTGTTGATGGAGAGCTCCGTATCGGGCGACAAGGTCAGTTGGTCGCGAATCAGTTTCAGTGCATGGTCGCCGTCGAGCAGGCGTGCCCACAGACACACCTTCCATCCCATGCTCCAGCCGGTAGACACATCGCCACGGTGTATGAGGGATGTCTTGGCAGCCTGAAACAGTTGGGGCGTGGTGAACGGCGAAATCTGGCGACCTGGGTAGAGGGCGTAGAGGTGTGACACATGGCGGTGGTGGTCGTCGGGATTGTCGAGGTCGTCGAGCCACTCTTGCAGCTGTCCCCATTTGCCAATCTGCAGCGGTGCCAGCTGTTGTGTCAGTGCTTCATAGTGGCGTGCCTCGTCTTCTTGGCCCAAGATGCGTGCGGCATGGGCCACCTCATGAAACAGCTCAAAGAGCAGCTCATTATCCATCGTGGCACCTGCCGTGAGCGCCACATGCCCCCTCGGCGTGTTCTCGGGCGAAACGCTTGGTGCCACCACCTTCCATCTCAGAGTGATCGGAGTAATCGGAGTAATCTGAGTGATCGGAGTAATCGGAGTAATCTGAGTAATCTGAGTAATCGGAGTATTCTGAGTAATCGGAGTATTCTGAGTAATCTGATCACTCCCATCAATCTCCACTAGGCTCTCTTCGAGAAATACCGCGGCATTGCGCATGATGGGATAGGCATTTCTTAGGAATTGCGCATCGCCGGTGTAGAGATAGTGGTCCCACAAATGGTGGCAGAGCCATGCGCCACCGGTAGGCCACATGCCCGACTGCGCATAGTCCACGGGGCCGGTGATGCGCCACTGGTCGGTGTTGTGGTGGAGCACCCATCCGTTCACGCCGTATATCTGGCGTGCCGTTTCGCTTCCTGTCTCCGCCACTTCCGAAATGAGGCGGAACAGCGGCCCGTTCAGCTCCGAGAGGTTGGTCACCTCACTGGGCCAGTAATTCATCTCCAAGTTGATGTTCGTGGTGTATTTGCTGTCCCAGGCGGGATTTTTCTTCTCATTCCAGATACCCTGAAGGTTGGCGGGATTCATGTCGTCGGGCTGTGAACTGCAGATGAGCAGGTAGCGCCCGAACTGGAAGTATGTGGCCACAAACGAGGGGTCGTTGTGGGTGGAGAACTGGGTGAGACGCTTGTCGGTGGGAAGAGTGGGGTAGAGGTCGGGACCAAGGTCGAGGGCCACGCGGTCCATGTAGTGGCGATAGTTCGCCACATGGGCAGCCTTCACATCTTTGTAGTCCTGGCCCATCGCCTTGTGAAGCGCTTGTTTGGCACGTCTTTCCTCGTCGCCGCTGATGTCTTTGAAGGAGTTCACGTTTGTGGCCACTGCCACATAAAGGGTGACCTCGTCGGCTCCCACTACCGACAGGATGCCGTCGGCGCAAGAAAACGCACCCCCTTTGTGGTTCAAACCCAAGCGGCCATGGAAATGCACCTTTCCTTTCACACCCTCGTGCGAGGACGTGATGCCGTGCAGGAAGGTCTCATCCTGTTCGCTTCCGGCGAGGATGTCGTCATGCGGTGAAGAGAGGTGCGCCGTGAAACTGATGGCGGCGGGACGGTCGGCGGTGAGGCGCATCATGATGACCCGCTCGCCAAGCGGCGCGATGACCTCCCGGCGGTAGTTTACGCCGCCCGATTGATAGGTCGTCTCCACAAAGGCGCTGTCCAAAGAGAGGCGGCGCCTGTATTTCGCATACTGCGAATGGCCGGGGAACGACACGTAGAGGTCGCCAAAGGGCTGGTAGGGCATTCCGTGACTCTTCTTGTTGGGAAACATCTTCTCATTGGCCAACTGCTGGGCCTCGCGATCCTTTCCTTCCAGCAGCAGTTGCCTTACCAGAGGCAGCGCCTTGGCAGCCTCGGGATTCACGTTCTCGTTGGGCTGACCGGCCCAGATGGTCTCCTCGTTGATTTGAATGCGTTCCATGCCCGGCAAGCCGAACACCATTCCGCCCATGGCGCCGTTGCCTATCGGGAGCGCCTGCGTCCATGTCTTGGCAGGTCTGTCGTACCAGATTTGATGGGTCTGTGCTGAGACAGTGAGAGTGGCACCTTTCAGACAGAGTGCCAACAGGATGAGGTGTGAATAGAATTTCATATTTTTATGGTATTAAGAAGGCTAATTTAGGAGGTTCATCCACCATGTTATCATTTCGAGCGCAAATTTAAGAAAATTCCCACCGAAAACAGCATTTTGTGGCGCAAAATCATACTTGCCACCTCGTCATAACGTCATAATGCCCCATCAAAAGCCTCAGGCGGACGATTCGCATCGCCCGCCTGTGAATGGAAAGTGATATTGAGAGTTTATGAGATGTTATTCCAACTTCCTTACCTTCAATTGTGAGGCTTTGAAGCAGGTGACATCATTCACTTCTGAGGAGAAGCGGGGGAGGTTGGCATAACCGAATTCCAAGGTGCCGGGTTCATCCACCTGCACCTCAAGACGGGCATAATCCCAGGAGTATGTGGAGGCCAAGTCGCGGAACATCACCCAAGTCGAATCGTTGGGATTGGAGGAGGAGAGGTAGGAGAGGCTTCTGATACTGTCAGGATTCATCTCTTTAATGTTGGATGTTTTGTATGTGGGTATCTCAAAGACCGCTGTGTGGGTGTCGTCACCGGCTATGTAGGCGTAGATGACTGCTCCGGTGCCGTTGCTGTTGACAAAGCCTTCAATACAATATCTGCCGGGCGATACCGCTTCTGAGCGGCCGATGTCGAACAGGAAGTCGTTGTCATTGTCTTCATCCAGCTTTACTTGAATCAGCTTATGGTAATCATTCGGGTCTTCACCATCGGGTGTGACGCTCCAAAAACTGATGTCGGTGTCCGAGCCGGAGAGGGTGTTGATGTGCATCTTGAAACGATTCAGCATGGATATGCAATCCTGTGAAAGAAATTCCTTCGGATCGTTCTTGAAATTCTCTTCCACTTTCTCGCGGATGGAAATGGCGGTGATAATGAGAAGGAGAAGAGCCACCAGCCATGCCGCAAAGAGGGTGATTCGGGCAGATGCACTCATGTCGGGCGTGTCAGCACGTTTCAACAGCCATCTGATGATGACGAAAAACGGTATCAAGATAAGGCAGAGGAGGGAGGTGATGCAGGTCCAGGTCATCCAGGTGGGGATAAGGTAAATCATCTTCGACAGGCCGAAATCTGCCATGAAGCCAACACCCAGCACGACGGAGACTGCACAGACGATGAAGGTGATGAAGAGCCCTAACAACACAAGGAGTATCGAGATGGCGAAGAGAGCCAATATCAGCCTCAACAGTCCTGACAGACAGCCTCTTGCCCTGTCCTGTGTGGTGGGATTCTGCACAAAGGTGCGGGCTGAGTTCACACCGTTCATCAATTCTTCGCTGATGGCTTTCGCCGATACGGGCTTGCCGTACATGCGGAGCCGGTCTTCCGGGGTCCTGGCCTCTGGTATCAGCACCATCGCCACGAGGTAGATGATGGCGAGCGTACTGAATGATATAAACAACAGCACGACAACCAACAGGCGGGGTATAAGGGCGTCTTCGATACCTAAATAGTGACAGATGCCGGACACAACACCACCCACGATTTTGTCTTCAGGGTCGCGAAACAGCTTTCGTGTAGCGCGCCCGTCGGTAGTGGCCTGATTTTCTTCTTTTGGGGTTTCTTCCGTCGCGCTGTCACGGGGTGTTTCGGCATTGTCTTCAAAATCTTGGGGGTCGCCGATGCGGCGGATGATATCGCTCACATGCTCGATGGTAATGGCTTGCACGCCATTGGCCTTCAGTTCCGACAGCAGTTCGGCCACGCGATGCTCCACATCGTCGGCTATCTCATCACCGCCCTCGTGGTTGGCATAGTATCTGCGCATATTCTCATTGTATTTGAGAAGTAGCTCATAAGCATCCTCGTCGATAGGGTAGAGGTTGCCAAAAATGTTTACATTGATATTTTTCTTCATGACGATAAATGATTTTAATTGTTCTTAAGTGTGTGGATGGTACGCACAAGGGCATCCCATGTCTGTTCCATGTCGGCAAGCGCCTCTTTCCCTGATTCGGTCAGGTTGTAGTATTTGCGAGGCGGCCCCTGCGTAGATTCTTGCCATTCGTATGAGAGAAGTCCGTCTTTTTTCAGACGTGTGAGTAGCGGGTAGAGCGTACCCTCCACCACTATCAGGTCGGCATCTTTCATCTTGTTGATGATGTCGTTGGCATAGCTGGAGCGTCCTTTTAATATAAGTAATACACAATACTCGAGCATGCCTTTGCGCATCTGTGAATTTGCATTTTCTTTGTTCATACCGAGATGTTTTAAAATTCTGATGCAAATATATACAATTTTATAGTACTATGTATTGCAAGGTACTGAAAATTAAATTTATTTCACAGAAATTTAAGGTTGTAAACAATTTTAAATAATGGTTGGGTAGAGTGGGATAGGGAAAGAGAAAAAATGGCTTATATCCGATATAAAAAAAAGAAAGGTCTGCAACCATACAGCCCGATAATGAGGGTGTGTATAGCTGCAGACCTTTCTGTTCAATTGTTATCTATCGAGCGATTACTCTTCGATTTCTCCGTCATCCCAGATGCCTGTGGAATTGGTATTTCCGGTATTTCCAGAAGTTTCGGAATCGGAAATACCAGGAGTATTGACGGAGCCGCCACCAAGTCCACCTAAGAATGTTTCACAAAGTATAGGTTCTATGGATATTTCCGGTTTAATATAATTTTTCATAATTGTATGTTTTCTTATTTGACAACTTTCTTACCATTCACAATATAAATACCTTTGGGGAGGCTATCCCATGAATTGCTAACCTTTATACCCCTCAAGTCATAGATGCCAGACTGCTTCTTTGTGCT
>CAJONT010000033.1 GCA_905235975.1 uncultured Prevotella sp. | reverse complement strand
TTTAGTTATGGATAATCAAAGCTGTTTGGGGACGCACCTCCACACTGTCGGCAGTGAAGGTATCGAGACCATTTTCATCAATCTTGCCGTCACGGCACACAGTAGTATAGGAGCCAAGCGGCAGAGACACTTGCTGAGTCGTCTTGCTGGCATTGAGCACCACATAGATGTCGCGCCAGGCATCGCCACCGGCGTTTCCTTTCAGGCAGAAGGCCACAATGCCGGATGCCGTGGGCAGGAAGGTGAGGTGGCGTGCCACCAAGGCGGTGGAGCCGAGTCGGAAGGCGGGATGGTGGCTGCGCAGGGCAATGAGCTTCTTGTAATAGTCGAACACCTGTGGATAGCGCAAGAGGTTGTTCCAATTGAGCTGGTTGATGGAGTCGGGCGACTCATAGCTGTTGTGCACGCCCTTCTTGTCGCGCAGCATCTCCTCGCCACAGAGCATGAAAGGCACGCCCTGCGAAGTGAAAACGGCGGTTTGTGCCAAGAGGTCGAGCCGGATGAGTGCTTCGGTGTCGAGGTCGGGAATCGAGGTCTTCAGCCGGTCGACAAGGCACATGTCGTCGTGGCAACTCACATAGCAAATCATTTGCGTGGGTTCGGTGGCCCAGGGTTCCTTGGTGTAGTTCACCTTGCTATAGTCAACCTGCGGGTGTGCCGTCATACCGGCAATGCCCGCCTTGATGCTTTCTTCATACCCTGGCAGTCCGGCGAGGAAAGCACCGACCTTCTCGTCGCTGAAAGGTCCTCTCAGGGCATCGCGCATCTCATCGGAGAAGGCTGCTATGCGGGGCATCTGCGGTATGTGGCCCTTGGTGGCCAACTGTCTGTCGTTGAGGGCACACGCTCCGGCGCTCCATCCCTCACCGTAGATGAAGACAGAGGGGTCTATGCTGTCTGCCGCCTGACGGATGGCATTCATCGTCTCAATGTCGTGCACCCCCATGAGGTCGAAGCGGAAGCCGTCGATATGGTATTCATTCATCCAGTATTTCACCGACTCTATCATGAAGCGCCGCATCATGGCCTTGTCGGAGGCCGTCTCATTGCCGCAGCCGGAACCGTTGGAATATTGGCCGTCGGCAGTCTTGCGGTAGTAGTAGTCGGGATAGGTGCGTTGGAAATTGCTTCCCTCAATGTTGTAAGTGTGGTTGTACACCACATCGAGTATCACCCTGATACCGGCCTTGTGAAGTGCCATGACCATCTGTTTGAACTCCCGTATGCGACAGGCGGGGTCGTAAGGGTTGGTGGAGTAGCTGCCATCCGGCACATTGTAGTTCACGGGGTCATAGCCCCAGTTATACTGCGCGGTGTGGAGCCGTGTCTCGTTCACGGAGCCGAAGTCGTAGGAGGGAAGGATATGCACGGCATTGACGCCGAGGTCTTTTAGATGGCTGATGGCCCAAGGCTCGGTGAGGGCAAGGAATTTGCCCGGATAGGCTGTGGCGGCACGTTTGGCCATCATATCGGCATCGAGGTTTATGTTGCGTGCGATGGAGAAGTCGCGGTGGTGCATCTCATAGATGACCAAGTCGGCGGGGGAGCGCAGCGGCAATATCTTGTCGTTCTGCCATCCGTCGGGGTCGGTCTTAGGCATATCGACCACACAGCCCAGCATGCCGTTCACGCCTACCGCCTTGGCAAAGACACCGGGTGTCTCAGGCAGGAATGCCTTTCCCTTGTCGGCCACAGCGAAAGCATAGTATTTGCCTTCAAGGTCGCCTTTCACTACGAGCTGCCAGTACCCACCCGGCATGTATTTCATCTTGCGCTCACTTACTTTGGCATAGCCATTTTCTTTCTTGCTTTCATAGAGTCGCACCACCACACGGTTCGCTTCTTTGGGCGCAAAGAGTTTGAAGGTGGTGTTCTGCGGGGTGTAGGTCACTTCGTCGAAGTGAAAGTCTTGGGCCTTCGGGGCCTGCAGCATTGCAATAAGCATAGTGACAAACAGGAATATTCTTTTCATGGCAATATTAGGGTGATAAAACGATGCTCTCCCTGCCTGCCTTTTCGGCGAAAGGCGTAGGAGAGCATCGGTATGTCAATGATATTATCTTCTGCCGCTGTGGTCTATCAGTTCTTTCAAGCTCTCATTAAACTTACTTTCTTTCATAAGCTGTTCCAATGAGATGTGCATGCGGTAACGCCAGTAGTGACGGGGGTTGGCGGGTATATTGATGCGCTCGGCATTCGGGTCGGGAAGCCGCAGGCGGTCATCGATCGACAGCCAGTCCTGAATGGAGAGTATGCACAGCATGGAAGGACTGGTGAGGTGGCGCGACACGATGTCGCGTGCCAACCAACTTGGCAGCGGATGGGGTGCGGCATCGCCCCGGTAGAGCATGGTGTTGTAGTATTCCTGGGTGCGTGGATAGTCCTCATCCCACCACTGTCTCAGTGTGGGCATGTCGTGACTCGAGATGGTGCACACAGAGCGGTAGGGATTGCGTGAGAGGTGGCCGAAGCGCACGGTGGGGTCTTTCGGCATGGACTGCAGCTCAAGACTCAAGATGCGCAACTCGTTCATCACCCAAGGCACGCAGTCGGGCACCATGCCCAAGTCTTCTGCACACACCAGCATGCGGGTGGCCTCCACCAACCGCGGCAACTTGTTCATGGCCTCGCGGTACCAGAACTGGTTGTTGCGGCGATAGTAGTAATCGTTGTAGAGGCGGTTGAAGAGATACTTGTGGTGCTCGGAAAGCGACATATACACAAAGTCGAACTGCACGGAGATGCGCGGATGGAACCTCGAGGCATCGCGATGGTCGCGCACAAAGAGCACATCGCTTATGAGGGCATAGAGTCCGTCGCGCAACATGATGTCGGTATCGGATGTCTTGTCTTTGAAAGCAGCCTCCACCTTGCGTTGCGTGTCGAAGTCGGGGCGCATGCGATAGCGTCCGTCGGCAGCGGGTTCCACGAAGTGCTCACGCACCCACTGTGCATGCTCGTGGAAGATGTCGTTGAGCACCTGGTCGGTGATGTAGGGCTGGGTGCAGAAAGCCTCGTCGAAGGGGAAGCCGTAGGATTGGATTTCCTCTCGCGTCATGGAAAGAGACGGCGAGAACTGTCCGAGCAGTCCGTGGACGGCATGTGAGGGAATCTCCCAGATACGGAAGAAGCCCAGCACATGGTCGATACGGTATGCGTCGAAGAATTTCTGCATGTTGGAGAATCTTCTTACCCACCAAGCACAGCCGTCGGCCAGCATTTCTTCCCAGTTGTAGGTGGGGAAGCCCCAGTTCTGGCCATTTGCGGAGAAATCATCGGGCGGAGCACCGGCCTGTCCGTCGAGGTGGAAGTAGCGCGGCTCCTGCCATACGTCGCAACCATAGCGGCTGACGCCAATGGGTATGTCGCCCTTGAGGATGACCCCGCTCTGGCGTGCATGTTCGTGAAC
>CAJONT010000032.1 GCA_905235975.1 uncultured Prevotella sp. | reverse complement strand
ATTGAGATAGGGGCGTAGCCCAGTTGGTTTAGAGCGCTGCAGTCACATTGCAGAGGTCATCGGTTCGAGCCCGATCGTCCCTACAAAGGAAGATTCTTCGGAGTCTTCCTTTTTTTTATCCTATATTCATCATTAAACACTTTTTAACAGTTTCCATCATCAAAAAACTCTGTTTTCATTTCTTCCATTCATTTTTATATACTAATTTCGCATTTCATTAGAGCAGGTTGTTATACTTCGCATTCTTTATGTTAAACAATTTAGGTAAGCTGTTTTTATGTGTAGGGTTGATGTGCTCATCATCTCTATATGCACAGAAATATTCAGGTTTTATTGACGATCTCCGCTTCGCCTCCTCCGATTCATTGATGAATGTAGACGGGATAGAATATTATCTCCTGTACGAGGATTACGAAGATGTGCATTTCCTCTCACTCTACAATGACCTTAGGCAGTGCTTCATCATCGGACCAGCGATTCCTGCCGACACGCTTTATCAAAATGGAGATATCTGCGCCCGTTTAGGATGTGAGGAGCTGCGGAGGCCGCTTGCCAGTCTGCAGCACGACAGCATGTTTGTGGAAAACAAATACCCCTCGCTCTTCGAAAGATGCGAGACGGTTTCTCCTTGCAATTTCAAGGCACTCGACTCCAACAACTTCGGTTTCAAAATATTGGTTGACTATCCGTCTGTGCCCGATGCCCAATGGGACTTCCTGCGACAGTGGATTGTCAACTATGTCGACTCGTTCACCAACATGGATGCATTCTATTATGAAGACACGTACCTGAAAAGCAATGTCGACGAGACCATGATGCCAAGTGCTGTGCTGCGCCGTATGCACCCGGAGGCTTTCGACCTGAAAGACATTTCTGACGGACAGACGGTGGTGGAGCATTACCGTGACCTGTATATGCGTCAGGTGTACTTCCTGAAGAATCTCGACTTCAATTTCCCCCTCAACTACCTGCGCATATTCATCACCCCGCGTTATGTCAGCGACCAATATGTGACTCTATACATCTCCACCAATTTTTACGCCTATGGGGCACACGACCTGCCGTTGGAGCGGTACGTGACTTTTGACATGAAGAAGCAGACACGTCTCACCAACCAGACACTCTTTAAGCCAAACCAAATGGACAAAGTGAGAGAGCTTTTGGAAAAGAAGGTAGAGGAGAGTGGGCATCACATGGGCGACAACCTGCTGCCTGAGGCTGCCGTCATGGAGCAAGGAATCGTTTTTAGTTTCCAACCCTATCAGATTGCCTCATACGACGAAGGCATCTTCCATTATGTCCTGCAGCGACCGGATATGCAACCCTATGTGCAGAAAGAGTACAAGACGCTGCGGTAGACAGGGCCATACTCATACATATCACCACAGACGTGTCCTATTTTAGCACGATTGTGTGCAACAAATGTGTATCTTGATGAAAACTTAAAAATATTATCACTTAAAAATTGTATAATTCAACTATATTCACTATTTTTGCAAAAACACAACAATTGAGCACTAACCTTATTTAATTAATAGTATGAAAATCCTTGCCATCAATCCAGGCATGATATCCACCAAAATTGGTGTCTTCCATGATGAGGAGATTGTAATGCATGCCTGTATCGACCATCCATACGAAGAGCTGTGCAGATACCCCTTCATAATGGATGAGTTTGACTATCGAAAAGAAAAACTTCTCGAAGAACTGGAACGTCAGGGACAGACACTTGACTTTGATGTCATTGTGGGACGAGGCGGACTTGTCAAACCGATAGAGAGTGGTGTGTACGAGCTCAATGAGAAGGTGATTGAAGACACAAAACACCCAAGGCTGCACCACGCGTGCAACTTGGGCTCACTGATTGCGCTGAGTATGGCAGCAGACATACCTGGATGCCGCGCCTTCACCGTTGACCCTGGTGTGGTGGACGAGTTGGACGACGTGGCACGCATCACCGGACTTCCCGAAATGCCTCATCAGACGATATGGCATGCGCTCAACCAGCGTGAGATTGCCAAACGCTATTGCAAGGAACACGGCGTGAAATATGAAGAGCAGGATTTAATCGTGGCACACCTCGGCAGCGGCATTTCATTTGCCTTGCACCACCACGGGCGTGCCGTGGAGTGTAACGATGCCCTGAGTGGCGACGGTCCTTTCTCTCCCTCCCGTGCAGGTGCGTTACCCACTGTGCAACTCATAAAGATGTGCTACAGCGGTATGTATAACGAAAAGGAAATGTTGCGCAAGGTAAACGGACACAGCGGCTTGACGGCTCATTTAGGCACCAACGACGTGCGTGAAGTGCAGAGACGTATTAGCGAGGGTGACGAGCATGCCCGTCTGGTGCTTGAGGCCATGGTCTATCAGGTGTCACGCAGTCTGGCCTCTCTTGCCCCCGTCACGTATGGCCACATCGACGCCATCCTCCTTACGGGTGCCATGGCACGCAGCGAGTTTGTCAGCGAGGGTATCAAGAAACGCATGCAGTATCTAGCGCCGGTCCATGTCTATCCGGGTGAAGACGAGTTGACCGCCTTGGCCCACAATGTGTATCGCGCCATGAACGGCTTACAGGAAATTAAAATCTACAAATAACAAACGACCTAAACCAAGAAGAGCGGTGTTTCCATGAATCTGTGTGAACAGAAGGAAACACCGCCGTTTTTTATGTCTAAGATATCATTTGTCGTCGAATGATGTCTTTATCGGCTCATCAAAATCCAAGGCGATTACCGTTATCTGCTCATCGAGCACATCTTGCGGCACATCGATATACAGATTGCCGGCCCAGTTGCCCCATGAGGGCTTGTTGTAGACCTTGTATCGCAGGTTGGTGCCGTTTCCCACCACTCTCGCTCTTTTCACCTCACTCATCACACCTTTCACCTCAATCTTATCGTGAGGGGTATAGGGCAGATAAAGGTACAGGGTGGTGCGGTCCTTGTTCAATGAGGTGTAGCCCTGGAAGCATCGGTTGTCAATACCACTGCGGGTGCCATACACGGCTTCTGCATGCTTCTTCGTCCACCTGCCGAATTCTTTCAGTACGGCCACCTCCTCATCAGGTATGCTGCCATCTTCGCGCGGGCCGATGTCGAGCAGCAGGTTGCCGCCGTTGCTCAGGCAGTCGACAAATGTTCTCAGCAACATATAAGGGGTTTTGAAATTGGTGTCCGACGGTTGCCATCCCCACGAGTCGTTCATGGTGAGACACAGTTCCCAATAGGGGGCATCGGGCTTCGCCACGGGCACGCCCAATTCAGGTGTGGCATAGTCGCCATAGCCTTGAATGCGGGAGTTCACTACGCAGTCGGGATTCGTAGACCTCAGAAATTTGATAATCTCAGCCGAGTGCCAGCGTTCTGCTGTCTGTTCCCAATCACCGTCGAACCAAAACAGGTCGGGTTTGTATTGACTGTTTATTTCTCCCAACTGGGCAAAGTTGAAATCGAGGAAACGACTCCACCTTTTCTCATCATCGGTGTAGCGTTGAATGTTTTTGGTGAAATTGGGATAATCCTTGTGCGACCAGTCCAACAGTGAGTAGTATAGGCCCAGTTTCAAGCCTTGTGCACGTACTTCGTCACAGAAGGGGGTCAGCACATCTCGCTTGGCAGGTGTGTTTTTCTTCACCGACAGTTTGCCGGCTTTGGTGTCCCACAGGGCCACACCGTCATGATGTTTGCTGGTAATCACTGTATAGCGGGCTCCGCTCTCCTTGATGAGGTCTACCCATTGTTTCGGGTCGTAATGGGAAGCCGTGAAACGCTTGGCCTGGCTCATGTAGGCGTCGTATGGCACCTGCTCGTTGTAGAATGCCCAACTCTCTGAGGTGCCGTCGGCAGCATATATGCCCCAATGGATAAATATGCCCAATTTGGCATCGCCAAACCACTCCATACGTCGGTTATAGCCCGGGTCGTCGGTCTGTATGACTTGGGATTGGGCTGATACATTCAGGATGGAAAGGATGGCTGTCAACAACAGCATCCCTGTTCTTCTTATCGTGCTCATTTCCCTTTCACGTAATCTTTCATTTCTTTCTTCATGGCGTTGAAATCGTCAATAAGCCAATCGTCGTTCTCGAAAATCATATCGAGTTTCACTTCATTGATAGTGTCGTAGTTGTAGAAACTGATTAACACTTCCGCACGGTTGTTCTTCAACGAGACCGTTTTCACGTCGTTTATCCTTAGGTCATGGAAATCTTGCCCCATCACCCAATAGTCGAAATCGAAAAAGCCTATTTCTTCGGCATTGTATTCGCTGTCATATTCCAACACTTTCGTCAAGCACAGATTCCAATCCTTGGAACAATAGAGAGAGTCGGGGTCGGGCATATTCATCACCTCGTCCACTTCATTGACATGATTGTATTCGGCAAATACTTTCGTGTAGATATCCCTTACCCGCTGCTCCAAATATGCGGGGGTCTTTTTCTCTGCCGTAGGAGTGGTTGGCTCTGTTTCTTCCACAAACTGGACCGACAGGGCATCTGACTGCGACTTTTCACTCTTGCATGCCACGAACAATGATGCGACGGTCAATACGATAAATAATACATTCAGTTTTCTCATACTTCAGTTAATTCTGTTTTTATTTGTGCAAACTTAATTATTTTTTTTCACATTCCAAAGGATTTACTTATATTTGCAAAAATAAAAATCAAGTATCACATACATAAATCATCAATTCACCATGTTACTGACCACAACCCACACCATTGAAGGCAGGCCAATCTTGGAATACAAGGGGCTTGTCACCGGCGAAACCATTATCGGTGCCAATTTTGTCAAAGATATCAAAGCAATGTTTACCGACGTGTTCGGAGGCCGAAGCGGCACCTATGAGCGCACATTGCAAGAAGCAAAGGACACGGCAATCAGGGAAATGGAAGAACGTGCCCAACGCTTGGGAGCCAATGCAATAGTAGGGATAGACCTTGATTATGAGACAATAGGCCAATCGTCGTCCATGCTGATGGTGACCTGCTCAGGAACGGCTGTCCTCATCTAAAACAAAGTGGTGTGCCAAATGAGACACACCACTTTGTTCATATTCTCGTCACTTGTTTCACGCCCTTCACGGTGCGCAGTTTTTTGATAAGCGACTCCAGTTTGGAGGTGTCTTCCAACATCACGGTCAGGATACCCCCGAAGAGTCCGTCGTGACTGTCTATATTGATGGAACGCATCACAATCTTCTCTTCCTTGGAGATGATGCTGGTGATGTTGTTCACTATGCCGATGTCGTCATTGCCCACCACACGCAAGGTGATGGCATATTGTGAACTGCCTTTGCCGCTCCACTTGGCATTTACGATACGGTAACCGAAGCGCTTACGGAGTTCCGGCGCGTTGGGGCAGTCGCGGCGGTGTATCTTGATGCCGCCGTTCACGGTGACGAAACCGAAAATGGCATCACCATAAATGGGATGGCAGCAGGTGGCCAACTGATAGTCTATGCCCTTCAGGTTGCGGTCTATCACCAACACATCCTCCTCGCTGCCGCCTTTGTCGGCATCCTGCATCGCAAAGTTGTAGGTCTCCGCACTCTTCGCGGTCGACTGGGCGGCATTCTGTCCGTGGTCTCTTAT
>CAJONT010000031.1 GCA_905235975.1 uncultured Prevotella sp. | reverse complement strand
GTCGGCGGCCGTTCAGGTCGTACACATAGGCGTGGGTGGTGGCATCCTTGCTGTAGGTGAGCACCAAGTGCCGGTCTATCATCGACACGCCTTCCAGCACATCGTCGCCCTCGGCCACCAGTTCGCGCCAGTCGTCTATGCCGGGACGGTCGGCACGGCAGGTCATCAGGCGGCCTTTCGGGGCTCCGTAGTTGGTGTATATATACAAGGTGTCGCCCAGGATGTCCACCACATTATATTGGTAGTCCATGTCGGCGGTCATCTGTATAAACTGTGCCTCTTTCTTGCGCAAGTCTCTCACAAACAAGTTATTGCCCGAACCGGCACCGCTCTCATAGAGCAGCATTACAGTCTCTTCGTGGTTCACCGACGGGTAGTAGAAACGCTTGGGGTAGGCGGGGTTTTGGTAGAACAGCTCATCCTCGCACTGCGGGGTGCCTATTTTGTGGTAGTATATCTTGTGGGTCTCGTTCTTGTGGGAGTATTCCTTGCCTTCCTCGGGGGCATCGTAGGCGCTGTAGTAGAAACCGTCGCCTTTCCAGGAGGCGCCTGAGAACTTGCTCCACAGGATGTGGTCGTCGAGCAGTCTGCCCGTGGCCACGTCCATCACATAGAATTCGCTCCAGTCGCTGCCGCTCCGCGAGATGCCGTAGGCCATGTACTTGCCGTCGTGGCTGAAATAGATGCCCTTCAGTGCCACGGTGCCGTCGGTGCTCAACTGGTTGGGGTCGAGCATCACGCGCTGCTCACCGCCTAACTCATCACTCACATAGAGCACGCTTTGGTTCTGCAGACCGTTGTTCTTATACTGGTACCACTTGCCGTGACGGTAGAAGGGTATGCCCTCCTTGCCGTAGTCGGACACCTGCTTTAGGCGCTTGAGCAACTTGCTGCGGAAGGGGATGCGCTGCAGGTAGGCGTTGGTCACGGCATTCTCTGCTTCCACCCACGAGGCGGTAGCGGCGCTGGTGTCGTTTTCCAACCAACGGTAGGGGTCGGCCACCTGGGTACCGAAATAGGTGTCCACGGTGTCGTCTTGCGGTGTGGACGGATATTTTATCTGTTGGGCGTGCAGAAGAGCGGGTACAGCCATCAGGACAGGTATGATCGATTTTTTGTTCATATAGGGGGCTTTGTTGAGATTATCCTACAAAAATACGCCTTTTTGGCCTATGAACCAAATATGCTGCCCCTTTTTAACCCTCTTTTAGCAAATCGCACTGTTTTCGCATCCTTTTTCAGCGCAGTTCGTAGCGGAAACCGGCGGTCTTCTCCCACTCGCCTCGGGTGAAGTCGGGTATGGCCACGGGTGCCGAATTGTTCGACAGCGAGATGCGTGACAGTTCACTGATGCAGCACCACTCTGCCAAGTCATACACGTCCATGTCGAGGGGCAGTCCGTTGCGCAGGCAGTACACGAGGCGGTAGTCCATAATATAGTCCATGCCGCCGTGTCCGCCCACCTTGCGAGCCTTCTCTTCTATTTCTTTCACAAAGTCGGGCAGATATTGGGTCAGCAGTGCCTGGCACATACTGTCGGGCAGGCATTCGTGGGCGTCCAGTTTTTCGAAATCGATGCTTTTCGGTCCTTTTTCCTGACGTAGCAGCAGTTGTTCAATGGGGTATTTGGAGGCATAGCCGTCGGTACCCACTATTTGGAACATCCGGCTGTAGGGGCGGGGAGTGAGCACGTTGTGCTGCAGCAGGATGGTCTTGCCCTTCACGGTATGTATCATTGTGGAGGTCTGGTCGCCGTTGGCGAAGTCGGCATCCTGCCGGCCCGTCTTGCGAACTGCCAAGCGCTTGCCGTTCATCGATTTCGTGTCCATGCTCACCAGATAGTCCATGCGGTCGCCGCGGTGTATGTTCAGCACTTGGCAGTCGGGACCCAACCCATGGGTGGGATACACGTCGCCGCGGTGCTTCTGGTTGTAGTCTTCGCGCCAGTTGTTCCAGTATGCGTCCCAGAAGTCCTCCAAGTTGTGCAGGTAGGCGCCTTCAGCGTGCAGCACCTCGCCGAAGAGCCCTTCCTGGGCCATGTGCAGGGCAGACATCTCGAAGAAGTCGTACACGCAGTTCTCGAGCATGATGCAGTGGCGGCGCGTGCGCTCGGCGGTGTTCACCAACGCCCAGATTTCGTCGAGTGTATTGGCGGCAGGCACCTCAATGGCCACATGCTTTCCGTGCTCCATGGCATAGAGGGCGATGGGGACATGGTGCACCCAGTCGGTGGCAATGTAAATCAGGTCGATGTCGTCGCGCTCGCACATGGCTTTGTACGCTTCGGTGTCGCCCCAGTAGCCGGTGGCTGCAGGACGGCCGTTGTTGGCCAGTATCTTCTGGCTGGCTTCCACACGGGCTTTCTCCACATCGCACAGCGCCTTGATGTCGGTGCCCTCAATGTTGCACCAGCGGTTCACGGCACCTGGTCCGCGCATGCCCAAGCCGATGAAGCCCACGCGCACGGTTGACAGGGGTGCGGTGGTAAGACGCAGCACGCTCTGCTGACCGGCGGGCCTCGCCGGGGTCTTGGTGGTTATCAACGTGGTGTGTGAGGTGGCGCAAGCGGTCAGCAAGAGTGCGGTCACCGCCAGCACACAATTTCGTACGGTATTCAGGTATCTCATGGCTAAAAGTTGTTTTGTTTTTAATTATAAATTTGTGGTTCTTCTATTGTTTTTCTTCTTCTAAAGCTGCTCTGAGGGCTTCCATCACGCGTTGGTATTCCACGGGCGTGATGTCCACTTTTTCCTTGGCTCTTCCGTCGGGATGGGCCTTGATGTAGTTGTCTCTCACCATGGCATGGGTCACCACGCTGTCGCAGCTGATGTGGTAGCGGCGCATGATGGGCACCAGATATTGCACGGCGCTCTTTATCTGATGTGCCGTGAGGGGACGCTCCACGGTGTTGCCCTGAAATTCTATGCCCACGGTGAACTCATTGCATTTTTCACGCCCGTTCAGGATGGACTTGCCTGCGTGGTAGGCCACGACGGTGGGGTCGCACAGCACGTAGCGCACGCCGTTGGTGTCTATCACACAGTGGGTGCTCACGATGTTCTTGGGCAGGGTGAGGATGGCAAGTGAGCGTTCTATCGTGGGTACGGCAGTGTGGTGCAGCACGATGCCTCTCACCTCGTTGGTCAGCTCACGGTTGTAGTTCTGGGTGGGATATTTTATCTCAAAATATTCTTTCTCAGGCACTTCCTCCACGTTGTCGGCAAATCGTGCGCAAAAAAGCGCCACGATGCCGGCAACGGCTACGATTGCATAGACAGCGTCTCTCACGTTGTTCATTTCTCTCCTGCTGTTTCGTTTACGAAGGATGTAATGGCTTCGATCACCTCCTCTGCGACGGTGCCTTGTTTCTCATATTCCTGGGGCGTGCTCGGACCTTCGCCAGCTATCATGAGATGGTTCAGGGTGGGGTAGAGCAACTGCTTGTATCCCTTCTTGCCCATCATCGCCATCGACCACATATAGAAGTCGCCCATGGGCACCTGATAGTCGCGGCCTCCATGTATCTGCAGGATGGGCACTGTGAGACCCTTGGCGGTGTTCAACTGGTCGTAACTGGCCAGACTCTGCCAATAGGAGTCAGGAGCCGCCCGCTTCACCTGCTCCTTCGCCTGCTTTACCACCATGTCGTTGGCGGCCTCGCCCATCAAGTAGCGTATCTGTTCGCCCACTAAGGTGAGCAAGTCGCGTGCAGGAGCCGCCAGCAGTATCACTCCGCTCACATCGCCACACTGCTTGGCAATGCGCGGTGCCATCATGGCGCCCAGACTGTGACCCGCCACAAACACGGGCTTTCCGCCAAGAACTTTCTTCAGGTGCTCCACGGCGGCGATGGCATCGTCGGTCACCTCATCGTCGATGGTCAGTTCCTTGCCTTCTTCCACACTCTTCTCTTTATAGACGAAGGTGCGCTTGTCGTAGCGCAGCACGGCGATGCCGCGTGAGGACAGTCCTTCGGCGATGTCTTTGAAGGGGTGGCAGGCCATGATGGTCTCGTCGCGGTCGTTTGGACCGGAACCGTGTACGAGCACCACACCGGCCACGGCTCCTTCGGGGAGACTCAGTGTGGCGGGCAGGCGGAAAGCCCCCGACACGACGGTATCGGCAATCTCTACAGCATGGGCAGTGGTGAATGGCAGCACAAGACTGAGCAGAAATATGTATTTTGTCAGTGTTCGCATTTTGTCTGTTCTTAATTATTACAGCATTTTTGTTTCGGTTTCTTATAAGTGGCTGAGCAACAAGAAGTTGTCAGGATGCTTGCTGTGTCGGATTTTTCACATGCCTTTGTGCTGGGTTTCAAGACAAGCAAAAATCTTCATTGACATGCCAAAGATACAAATAAAATAGAGAAAACCACTCCTTTTGGAGGAATGTTTCACTCGATAGCGCATTTTTCCTGATATTTGGGTGCCATGCTCGGCAATGTGTTTGTGAGGGCAGTTGTCAAAATTTCCATGACGCTTTGCACCGAATAAAAGCAAAAAGCGACCGAAACGAAACGGGTGGAATCTGTTATTATATTTTCATAATTAATAGAACACACCTAAATTCTGTAAAAAACTATCGCATCCTTCTGTGTTTTTGAAGAAATGTTCGTATCTTTGCGACAAAGAAAGCGAAGATTCATCAGGTCGGCATGGAAAATCAACAAGTTTTTTTGCTCGGAGCTCGATTTTTCGTATTTTTGCATTAGAATTCTAAAAATTGGAAAAAACATCACATTATGCGTAAATTAAGATATTTGGCTGTGTTCCTCTTCCTCCTCGTTGGGTTGGTGGCTTTGGCACAAACCTCGAACATTCGTACACAGCACAAAGTGGCAAAGGGTGAGACCATCTTCGGTATTGCCAAAAGTTATGAGGTGACAATGGATGCCCTTATCGAGGTGAATCCTTCGATGAAGGAGGTTGGCTATGAACTCAAGAAGGGCGATATCATCAATATCCCCTACAGCAAGAAAACACAACCGCAGGCCGCTCCGAAGACCAACGCCTCTACACAAACCACCACACCCACTACCACTACGCTCGCCAATGAAAAGACCGTGAAGGTGGGGGTGATGCTGCCGCTGCACGACAAAAACGGCGACGGACTGCGCATGGTGGAATACTACCGAGGGCTGCTCCTGGCCTGTGACCGCGTGAAGAAAGACGGCATCACCGTGGATATGCACGCGTGGAACGTGCCCCTCGAAGCCGACATCAACGAGACCTTGAAAGAGAAGGAAGCCGAACAGTGCAATATCATCATAGGACCCCTCTATACCAAGATGGTGAAGCCGCTCGCCGAATTCTGCAAGAAGCACAACATCTTGTTGGTCATCCCCTTCTCCATCTCTGGCAACGATGTGGAAAACTATTCCAATATCTTCCAGGTGTACCAGTCGGACCAGGACTTCGACGGGGCCACCATACGCAACTTCATCCAGCAGTTCAACGGCTACCATCCCGTCATCATCGACTGCGGCGACCTCAACAGCACCAAGGGGGCATTTACGAAAGCGCTCAGGCAGGAACTCGACAGCAAGGGCATCGCCTATTCGCTCACCAGTCTCAACTCCAACGAGAAAGACTTCGTCCGTGCCTTCAGCCTCTCACAGCGCAATGTGGTGATTCTCAATACAGAACGCTCACCGTCGGTCAATGAAACACTGGTCAAGCTCAATGCCCTTACCGCCAAGAACACCGACCTGCAGGTGTCGCTCTTCGGCTATAAGGAGTGGCTCATGTACGTCAACGTATATAAAGATTATTATTTCAAGTACGACACCTATATCCCCACCTATTTCTTCTATAACGGACAGTCGGCTGATACCAAATGGGTGGAGGCCAACTACCGCAAGTGGTTCGAACGCGACATGGACAGCGAGTGGCTGCCCCGATTCGCACTCACAGGATTCGACCACGGCTGCTTCTTCATAGGTGGTCTCAGCCAGTTCGGCAATGCTTTCAACGGAGGGAAAGGACAGATGACCTACAAGGCCGTCCAGTCTCCCCTCAGGTTCAAGAAAATCGGACAAGGGCAGAGAAACGTGAATTTCATGTTCGTACACTATAATCCCAACCGTTCCATTGAGTCGATCAATTATTAACGCCATGCGCCGCTTATGGCTCGCCGCTGCTCTCTTCACCGTCGCGGGGGGAGCAATGGCGCAGATAGGCCAGCACCGCACCGATTTCGCGTTGGGCTTTGGAGGCGGATATGTGCTGAGCAATGTGGGCTTCACACCGAAGGTCACACAAGGTCTTCAGAACGGGCTTGTTGGCGGACTGGCCATGCGGTATGTCTGCGAGAAATATTTCAACACCATCGCCTCTGTCATGATGGAGGTCAACTACGCGCAGGTGGGATGGAAGGAGGATATCCTCACCTCCAATGATGAGCCGGTCATCAACACCGTGACGGGACTGCCAGAGGAGTACAGCCGCAGGCTCAACTATGTGCAGGTGCCTTTCTTCGCACATCTGGCATGGGGACGTGAACGCAGCGGATGCAACTTCTTCTTTCAGGCGGGACCGCAATTCGGCGTCTTTCTCAACGAGTCGTCGAAGAGCAACTTCAAGTACGAAGAGGCCAACATGAAAGAGAGGACCAATCACAACATTGCTCAGGATAGCATGAAGGTGGAGAATACCTTCGACTACGGCATCGCTGCCGGGCTGGGTATGGAATACTCTGCCAAGCACGTCGGACACTTCCTCATTGAGGCACGCTACTACTTCGGACTGGGCAATATCTACGGCGCTTCGAAGAAGGACTATTTCTCAAAGTCCAACATCGGCAACATCGTGTTTAAACTGACATACCTTTTCGACCTGAAAAAGACCAATAATCCCAAAATCAGATGACGATGTCCAAAAACCATCACAAGGGACTTATGCCCGCAGCGTTTCACACAAAAGGCTAAAATTTTATCTAAACAATTAAAATATAAGAACTATGTTTGAAGGACAACCAAAAGGCCTCTTTGCTTTGGCACTGGCCAATACGGGTGAGCGATTCGGCTATTATACCATGATTGCCGTCTTCGCCTTGTTTTTAAGAGCCAATTTCGGCCTCGATGCCGGATGGGCAGGTGAGATATACAGCGACTTCCTTATGCTGGTCTACTTCCTACCGGTCATCGGCGGATTCATGGCCGACAGGTTTGGCTTCGGAAAGATGGTAACCATCGGCATCATCATCATGTTCCTGGGCTACCTGCTCCTCGCCATGCCGTTGGGCGGCAACACGACGGCCATGGTGGCCATGCTGCTCGCACTGGTGCTTATCAGTTTCGGTACGGGACTCTTCAAGGGCAACCTCCAAGTGATGGTGGGCGACCTGTACAACGACCCCAAGTATGCCGACAAGCGCGACTCGGGCTTCTCCATCTTCTATATGGCTATCAACATCGGTGCTCTCTTCGCACCCACCGCAGCCGTGAAGATTATGGAATGGGCACAGACAGATCTTGGTGTATCGGTCAACGATTCCTATCACTTCGCCTTCGCCGTGGCCTGCGCCTCGCTCATCCTCTCCATCGCCATCTACTACCTCACACGCCCCACTTTCCGCCATGTAATCGGTGGAAAGAAGAAAGACGGCGGCAAGGACGACGCCCCCGTGGTGGAACTCTCCAAAGAGGAAACACGGCAGCGCATCGTGGCGCTCTGCCTCGTCTTCGCCGTGGTCATCTTCTTCTGGATGGCCTTCCACCAGAACGGACTCTCGCTCACTTATTTCGCCGATGAGTTCACGGCCAAGACGGCTTCGGGTGTGCAGGGCATGGCCTTCGATGTGGTCAACCTGGTGCTCCTCATCTTCATCGTCTATGCTGCATTCTCCCTCTTCCAGAGCAAGACATCCAAGGGTAAGCTCATCTCTGCTGCTGTCATCCTTCTGGCGGTGGCACTGCTCTGCTGGAAGTATGCACGGCTTGAGGGCGACGTGTCCGTCTCGGCTCCTATCTTCCAGCAGTTCAATCCCTTCTATGTGGTGGCGCTCACACCGGTGAGCCTCGCTATCTTCGGCAGCTTAGCCGCCAAAGGAAAGGAACCCACGGCTCCGCGTAAGATTGCCTATGGCATGTTGGTGGCTGCTTCGGCCTTCATCGTCATGATGATTGCTTCGCAGGGCCTCCTCACTCCCAACGAGCAGAAGGTTGCCGGCGATGCCGCCACGTTGGTGTCGCCCAACTGGCTCATCGGCACTTATCTCATCCTTACCTTCGGCGAACTGCTGCTTTCGCCCATGGGCATCTCCTTCGTCTCCAAAGTGGCGCCTCCCAAGTACAAGGGCCTCATGATGGGTGGTTGGTT
>CAJONT010000030.1 GCA_905235975.1 uncultured Prevotella sp. | reverse complement strand
GGGGCTGGGGGGGCGACTGAGGGGAAGATGCACCTCACGAGGGCGAGGACCATGACGGTGACGCCGAAGACTTGGAGGTAGCCATTCTTTGTGATTTTCATCCTGAGATGCGTTGTATTGGTGTGTGCAAATATCCTAAAACAAGATTTTCGGTCACAAAGATATTAAAAAGTGGCGTAAATTGAAAAGGTTTTTGTAATTTTGCAAAAAATTAATAATTCGCGAATTGACAGAAAGACATATTGTACTGGAGGACATCGACCCCGTGGTATTCTACGGCGTGAACAATTCTCACCTCCAGTTGGTGAAATCTTTTTACCCCAAACTGCGCATTGTGGCCCGCGACAATGTGATGAAGGTGTTGGGCGACGATGACGAGCTGCAGCGTTTCGCAGAGAACATAGAGGCCCTGCGCAAGCACGTATCGACGTTCAACAGTCTGAAGGAAGAAGACATCGTGAACATACTCCGCGGCGAGAAGCCTCAATGCGAGACGTCGAAAGATGTGTTGGTGTACAGCACGTCGGGGCGTGCCATCCGTGCCCGCAGTGCGCACCAGCAGGCTCTCATCGACTCGTTCAGCCACAACGACATGGTGTTTGCCACCGGTCCTGCCGGCACGGGCAAGACCTACCTTGGCATTGCCCTTGCGGTGAAGGCGCTGAAGGAGAAGACGGCGCGGAAAATCATCCTGTGCCGCCCTGCTGTGGAAGCTGGCGAGAAGCTCGGTTTCCTGCCCGGCGACATGCGCGAGAAGATAGACCCCTACCTGCAGCCGCTGTACGACGCCCTTGAAGACATGCTGCCCGCCGCAAAGCTGCAGGACATGATGGACAAGAACGTGATACAGATAGCGCCCCTCGCCTTTATGCGCGGCCGCACGCTGAACGATGCCGTGGTGATACTGGACGAGGCGCAGAACACGACGACCGCCCAAATAAGGATGTTCCTCACCCGCATGGGGTGGAACACGAAGATGATTATCACCGGCGACCTTACGCAGATAGACCTGCCGCGCGGCAGCCTGAGCGGTCTGCGCGAAGCCCTTCACCTGCTGCGCGACATAGAGGGCATCGGTTTCATCGAGATGGACGAGGGCGACATCGTGCGCCACAAGCTGGTGACCCGCATCGTGAAAGCCTACGAGCGCGGCGACAAGGCAAAGGAAGAGGAGAAAGAGAAACTCAAGGAGAAGCCGCAATAAGCGCAAGAGCTGCACAAGGAGGAAGCGCAATAAGCGCAAGAGAAGCATAAGGAGGAGAACAAAAGAAGCACAAGGAGAAGACACTATAAGCACATACGACAAAAACATACAACAATGAAAGCTTTAACGCAAACCGATTTTCATTTTCCCGGACAAGCCGGTGTATATCACGGCAAAGTAAGAGACGTTTACAACATTGGCGACGACCTTATCGTCATGGTGGCCACCGACCGCATCTCCGCCTTCGATGTGGTGCTGCCCAAAGGCATCCCCTTCAAGGGTCAGGTGCTGAACCAGATTGCCTCCAAGTTCTTGGACGACACCAGCGACATCTGCCCCAACTGGAAGCTGAGCTGTCCCGATCCCATGGTGACCGTGGGTCTGAAGTGCGAAGGGTTCAGGGTAGAGATGATTATCCGTTCCATCCTCACCGGTTCGGCATGGCGCGCCTATCAGGAAGGCTGCCGTGAGCTGTGCGGTGTGAAGTTGCCCGATGGCATGAAAGAGAACGAGCGTTTCCCCGAGCCCATCATCACCCCGACGACGAAGGCCGACGAAGGCCACGACCTGAACATCTCGCGTGAGGAAATCATCGCCCAGGGCATTGTGTCGGCCGAGCACTACGCCACGATGGAGCGCTACACGCGCGCCCTGTTTGCCAGGGGTCAGGAGATTGCCGCCCGCCGCGGTCTGATACTCGTAGACACGAAGTATGAGTTCGGTCTCCGCGACGGCAAGGTGTACCTGATAGACGAGATACACACCCCCGACAGCAGCCGCTACTTCTACGCCGACGGCTATGAGGAGAACCTGAAGGCCGGCAAGCCTCAGCGTCAGCTCTCGAAGGAGTTTGTGCGCCAGTGGCTCATCAGCAACGGTTTCATGAACGAGCCCGGCCAGGTGCTCCCCGAGATTACCGATGCCTATGCCGAGAGCGTGAGCGACCGCTACATCGAGCTCTACGAGCACATCACCGGCGAGACCTTCGAGAAGGCAGAAGATGCCGACCTCGCCACCCGCATAGAACGTAACATCACGAAATACTTAGAGAGTCGTTGACGGCGATGTACGAGCAGGAGAAGATCAAGCCCTATCAGGCGGAAGGTCGCAAGGAAGAGCAGGTGGAGAGCATGTTCGACAGCATCGCCCCCACCTACGACAAGCTGAACCACCGTCTGTCGTGGAACATTGACAAAGGTTGGCGCCGCAAGGCCATCCGGCAATTGCAGCCCCATCATCCTGCCGAGCTGTTGGACATAGCCACCGGCACCGGTGACTTTGCTATCCTCGCCGCCCAGTCGCTGCACCCCACGCGCATCATCAGTGCCGACATCTCGGAAGG
>CAJONT010000029.1 GCA_905235975.1 uncultured Prevotella sp. | reverse complement strand
TTTGCACCGAATAAAAGCAAAAAGCGACCGAAACGAAATCGATGGAACACTGCCTTCAAAATTTTCAGAATTAATAGAACCCACCTATAAACTACTCAGCATTGCACAAGTCTTTGCCTATAATTCTCTTATTGCAGTATAAAAATCCTCTTCATTCCCCGCTCCCTACTTTAGGGAGCGGGTCTTTTGTGGGATTTAGCAAAAAATCCGTTTTTTCTTTCCGATTCTTCTCCCTTATGCTTACCTTTGCAATCAAATTTCACGGAGCCCCACAAAAGCTTCCGTGTGAAATGTCAACGTAATTAAAATATCTTAATGGTTCACTGCTGGCCATTTCACCATACAGACGCACACCATCTCCGCCTCGGCAGGGCCGCAGGCAGCCTATTGTTGTGTGCCATCCTCGCAGCAGTCTTTTTCTCCTCCTGCTCCACCACCAAATATGTGCCGGAGGGCAAATACCTCCTCGACGGCTCCGTCCTCTTGTCCGACAACAAGGACTTCAATGCCGGCCAACTGCAGCAGTATGTCCGGCAGACGGGCAATGCCAAGTGGTTCTCGATGTTCAAAATACCACTCGCCACCTATTCGCTGGCGGGCAGCGACACCACGAAGTGGATGAACCGCACGCTGAGGAAAATCGGTGAACAGCCGGTGCTCTACGACTCGCTCCAGGCGGCGCTCACCTGCAACGACCTGCGCGTGGCCATGCAGAACATGGGTTTCCTCCAGGCCAGTGTGTCACACGATGTGGTCACCAAGAAGAAAAAAGCCCGTATCTTCTATCTCCTCCATCCCGGCACCTCTTATTCTATCGGCCAGATGACCTACGACATCCAGGACGAGGAAATAGAGCGCTTGCTCCACGAAGACCGGAAGTCGCCCCTGAAACTCACCGAGGGGGCTCCCTTCTCTGTCAACAGCTTGGAGCAGGAACGGAGAGAGATTACTTCGTTCCTCGCCGACAGGGGCTACTACCGCTTCCACAAGGAGTTCATCCGTTACGATGTTGATACGATACAGGGCAATAACCAGGTGTCGGTGAAAATGCACCTCTTGCCCTTCGCCTTGCAAAACGACTCCCTCCCTGTGGCGCACAAACGCTACATCGTGGGCGACCTTACCTACCTTTCTGCCGACACCGCCAAGATGCACGTCCGCCAGAAGGTGCTCAAGTCGAATACGCTCATCCAGCCGGGGATGTTCTACAAGGCATCAGACGTGAAGCGGACGTACAACAACTTCGCCCGTCTGCACGCCATCAAGTTTGCCAACCTGCGATTCACCGAGGTGCCCGACACCAACTTGCTCAACTGCCTCGTGCACTATGGCATCAACAAACCCAGCACCATCTCCTTCCAACCGGAGGGCACCAACACGGCGGGCGACCTCGGGGCGGCGGCTTCGCTCACCTATGAGAACAGGAACCTCTTCCACGGGTCTGAGACGTTCAGCGTGAAGCTGAGAGGGGCCTTCGAAGCCATCACAGGGTTGGAGGGCTACCAGAACGACAACTATATTGAATATGGTGTAGACTCCAAGCTCTCGTTCCCACGCTTCATCATGCCGTTCCTCAACAGCGATTACCGGCGCAGCATCAATGCGGTGTCGGAACTGTCGTTGGGCTATAACCTCCAGAACCGCCCGGAATTCCACCGCAGGGTCTTCTCCACGGCATGGCGCTACCGGTGGGACGAGACGAAACACAACCTCCACTACCGTTTCGACATGCTCGACCTCATCTACATCTACATGCCATGGGTGTCGCCCACTTTCAAACAAGAGTATCTCGACAACTCCACCACGCGCAATGCCATCCTGCGCTATAACTACGAGGACCTCTTCATCATGAAGACGGGGTTCACCATCACCTACTCGCATAACACGCATGCGCTGAGGGCTAACATCGAGACGGCGGGCAATGTGCTCGACCTCGCCTCGCATCTCTTCGAGTTCAAGCAGAACAATGAAGGGCAGTACACCTTCTTGAACATTGCTTTCGCGCAATATGCGAAAGGCGATTTCGACTATACCAAGGTGTTCCGCTTCGATTCGCAAAACTCCCTCGTGTTCCATACGGGAATCGGAATTGCCTATCCCTACGGCAACAGCAGGATCCTGCCTTTTGAGAAGAGGTATTTCTCGGGCGGTGCCAACTCCGTGAGAGGGTGGGGCGTAAGACGGCTCGGACCGGGCAGCTTCAAGGGCAACGACGGCGCCATCGACTTCATCAACCAGACGGGCGACATGAAACTCGACATTAACTTGGAGTACCGCACCTTCCTCTTTTGGAAATTCTACGGTGCTTTCTTCCTTGATGCGGGCAATATATGGACGCTGCGCGAATATGAGGAGCAGCCCGGCGGTCAGTTCAAGGTGGATGAGTTCTACAAGCAGATAGCAGGTGCCTACGGATTGGGAATACGACTCAATTTCGACTATTTCATCCTCCGTTTCGACATGGGTATGAAGGCTGTCAATCCCTCCTACGAGAACAGCCGCGAGCATTACCCGGTGTTCCATCCAAGCCTCAACCGCGACTTCTGTTTCCATTTCGCCGTCGGACTTCCCTTCTAACCCTCGGCTTCTCACGCCCGGCATTAGGTCCAGAATTCCTTCTCTCCTGTATAGGTCATGTATTGTCCGCATTTCGGACAGGTCTTCATGTCCCAATGCTTTATCTTGTCGCTGCCGCAATGCAGGCAGAGACGGCCCACCTCGCTGCGGAAGGAGGGAGCCACGTCGGCTATGATACCGCCCACGACGAGGTGTTGCAGACTGTGGCAGTCGGGACACGTCACAGTGCTGATTTCCTGTCTGAAGAGCCCTCTTCCTTCATACACGTTGCCTTCATAGCCGCAAGCCTTGCAGCGATATTTCTTCTTCCAAGCCATGTGTCGTGGTGTTTTCAACCGCAAAGATAGCACAATCTTTTCTTTCTTCGGCCGAGGGAAGGATAAAACTCTTTTCGGTATGGTATTTTTTGTAAAATATTTATAACTTTGCAGCCATGAAACCACAATCCACACCCCATCCGCTTGTTGCCGCCATCCCTTTGGTGGTGCTTATTGCCATCCTCGCCACGTCGGTCTATCTCTTCGGAAGCGAAACGCTCTCCGGCGCCAGTCAGATAGCCCTCATCTTTGCCAGCAGTGTGGTCATCTTCATCTCGGTCGTCTTCTATCGCCTTTCCTGGAAGGTGTTTGAAAAACAGGTGATGAAAATCTTCGGCGGCATCTCCATCACGATGTTTATCTTGCTGGCGGTGGGCATGCTCTCCGGTTCGTGGATGATAAGCGGCGTCGTGCCCACCCTGATTTATTATGGGGTGCAAATCATGTCGCCTTCTTTCTTCCTCCTTTCCACCTGTGTCATCTGCTCAATTGTGTCGGTGCTCTCCGGAAGTTCCTGGACCACAGTGGCCACCATCGGCGTGGCATTGCTCGGCATCGGGCAGGCACTGCATGTGTCGCCGGCGTGGACGGCGGGCGCCATCATATCGGGTGCCTATTTCGGCGACAAACTATCGCCCCTTAGCGACACCACCATCTTGGCTTCGTCCTATTCGGGCACCGACCTCTTCGTGCATATTCGCTATCTCCTGCTGACCACCGTGCCCAGCATGCTCATCACGCTGACACTGTTTCTCCTGATGGGATTCCTCGGCGGCGACGACAAGGGGAACACGGATGTGAGCACCTACACCATGGGGCTGTCGTCGAAGTTCCACATCTCTCTGTGGATGCTGCTTGTGCCGGTGTTCACAGGTGTGATGATAGCGCGAAAGTGGCCCTCTGTCATCATCCTGTTCCTCTCTTCGGTCTTGGCGGGTGTTGTAGCGCTCGTCTTCCAGCAGGATGTGCTGAGGGAAATCTCGCTGTCGTACGGCGATACGTCAGGCGGACTGCATGCGCTCATCAAAGGACTCTCCATCACCTATTTCGGTCATACGGCTGTCGATACCGGCAACGAGTCTCTCAACCAATTGGTGTCTACCGGGGGTATGGTGGGCATGCTCAACACGATATGGCTCATCCTCTGTGCCGTGTTCTTTGGCAGTACCATGGTGGCGGCGGGCAATGTGAGGAGTATCACCAATGCCCTCATGGCATTCATACGCAATTGCACCACCTTGGTGTCTTCCACCGTGGTCTCCGGCATATTCCTCAATTTCTCCACCGGCGACCAGTTCATATCCATCATCCTTGCATCCGACATGTTCAAGGATGCCTATCGCCGTATGGGTTATGAGAGCCGTCTCCTGAGCCGTACCATTGAGGACGGCACCACGGTCACCTCCGTCTTGATACCGTGGAACACCTGCGGCATGACGCAAGCCACCATCCTCGGTGTGCCCACGCTCACCTACCTCCCTTACTGTTTCTTCAACATCCTGAGCCCCCTCACCAGCATCACCGTAGCCGCCCTCGGCTGGAAAATATATCGCACCACAAAATAATCCCCATAGGGAACACAGCCCCCACGAAACATCCCACAAAGGCATTTAGCTCCCCCTCAAATCTTAGAAGGTGAGCTGATGTGTAGTGGGTGCTTCTATGGCACTGTACCTAAAATCTATGAAAATTCTCTATGACTCCCCGAACATCTTGTCGAGCAGCTCATAAAAAGCGGGGTCTTCGCCGATAATCGTTTGTACCAACTTCCCTTCGGCATCGATAATGACCTTTGTGGGGAAACCCTGGATCTGGTAGTCGCGATATAGCGTCGACTCCTTGGGGCAGTACACATGCAGCCACGGCAGGGCAAGTTCCTTCACGGCAGCCTTCCACTCCGACTCGCTTTCGTTGCAGTCGATACCGAGAATCTCAAACTTCCCTTCATACTTCTTGTAGTATTCTTTCATCTTGGGCACGCCGCGCACGCACCACACGCACCACGACCCCCAGAAATCGAGGATTACGGGCTTGCCGCGAAGCGACGACAGTGTGAGGGGCTTTCCATTCAAGTCGTTAAGGGTGAAATCAGGTGCTAACGCCTGGTCGGTTTCTGCCTGATGGCCTACTGCCTCTGTTCCGTTGATTTTCGTCACATCGGAACCCTGCTTCTTGCCGCATGATGCCATCGCAGTGGCCATGACGGTGAGTGTCAAAAATAAAAAAATCTTTCTCATGTCCTATAATTTTGGGACGAATTTACGAAATTTTTTCTATTTCTTACCCTCTTCTTTCAAAAAATCATATTCTTCCGACAAATCTTTGAAGAAATTGTGATGAAGAGCGACACTGATCCTCATAAGAAGACTCGTATCCAAGTCTTCCCTCTTCAGTATCTTGTACGCATTCGTGCGTTCACAGGGTATTTTTTCTGACAACCACCTGGGGTTTTTACCTTGCTTCTTTAATTCTTCTTTTATTTTTTCACCGATGTGCATTTCTGTTATCTCTGGGTTAGAAGGTTGATATTTTGTTATAGACGATTGACTGTTTTGCAATAATACATTTTTTTATAAATCCCTCCCCCCC
>CAJONT010000028.1 GCA_905235975.1 uncultured Prevotella sp. | reverse complement strand
CGGCAGGCCATCACATCCTGGTGGTCGCCGAAGATGCACAGCGAGTGGCTGGCAAGCGTACGGGCCGACACGTCGAAGACGCACGGAATGAGTTCACCGGCAATCTTGTACATGTTGGGAATCATCAGGAGAAGACCCTGTGAGGCTGTGAAGGTGGTGGTGAGGGCACCGGCCTGCAGCGAACCGTGAACGGCACCGGCGGCACCGGCCTCCGACTGCATTTCCTGCACACTTACGGTCTGACCCCATAAGTTCTTACGGCCACGGGCGGCCCACTCATCCACGTGCTCTGCCATAGGCGAAGACGGGGTAATGGGATAGATGGCAGCCACTTCGCTAAACATGTAACTTACATGTGCAGCAGCTTCGTTGCCATCACAAGTGATAAACTTTTTTTCTTTTGCCATTTCTTTTTGTGTTAAAATGAATTATTATAATGTTTTTGCTTAGAGTTTATTGCTGTATGTCTAATCTTTGTCTTTGTGCGGTTGGCGGGAGGCTAATACATAAAACCCAACATCCAGAGGGGCACCTTCTTGCCATGGCCCACTTCGGAGTTGTAGCGCACCTGTATCACATCCGTTTCTTCCCGATGATGAGCGCCCTCAAGCGCATCGCACACCAAGAAACGGGTGCTGCCGTCCACAAGGTAGGTCTTCTCATGACTGCTCTGGTTCACCATGTGGTCTTTCCACAGCGTGTTCACGAAAAAGGCTTCCATCACCCACTGGGTCTCCACTTTGCCCGGATAGATGGTGTACATCAGGTTCGGGTTGTGAAGAATCACCTTCGAAGGCTTCTTAGGGAAGTCCTGACCATAGGGGTATATAATGTTCAGCAAACGTGCATCGGCAAGATACTTGATGTAGTTCATCACCGTGGCACGGCTTGTTTCTATGTCTGAGGCCAAATGGCTGATGTTGGGAGCCTTCGGGCCGTTCACCGCCAGCTGGTAGAAGAGTTTCTTTATCTTCGTGAGATATTTCAGCTCTATCTGCTTGATTAACAGAATGTCCACCTCCGTCATCATGTTCATCGTCTTCAGCAGGTTCTCCGAGTAGTTGCGGTGCTCCTGAAAGAAGGGATAGAAACCATGGTGCACATAGTCGCGGAAATAGGACGCTATGCGGACTTTCGACAGCACCTCGCGCGACAGCTGCTCATGGTGCTGGAGGATGTCGTCCAAGCTCCACGGCTGGAAATTGTGACCCGTCAGCAGGTTCAGGAACTCACGGAACGAGAAGCCGCGCAGGTTGTAGCTCTTCACGATGCCGTTGAGTTCGGGATTCTCCTCCTTGAGCCGCATCACGCTCGAACCGGTGAACACGATGCGCAGGTTGGGATATTCGTCGTGACAGCGGCGGAGGTCCTTGCTCCAGTTGGGCTGTTTGAACACCTGGTCCACCAACAGCACCTTGCCGCCGTTGCGGTAGAACTCGCCTGCGAAGTCGCCCAAGCCGCGTCCCTGGAAGTAGAAATTGTTCATGTTCACATACAGGCACTGCCTGTCGTTGATGTCGAAATTCTCCTTCGCATATTGAAGCAGGAAGGTGGTCTTGCCCACACCACGCGTGCCCTTGATGCCTATCATCCTGTCGCTCCAGTCGATTTCATCCATAAGGCCACGTCGCACCGGAGCATTTACATGCTCTACCAGATAGGCGTGAGTGCGGAAAAACGCTTCCATGAACTGTATGTCTCTATAAGTAGTTTTTTAAGGGGAGGAGGGCGCGCTGTGTTTTTTCGTTTGAATCCTCTTCTTTGCTAAGTGCAAAGATAATCAAATTTTGGCAAAATGCAAACCCAATATTGCAAAATTTGTGTTTTTTTTCATTTTCCATCGCTTTGCCACGAAGACCGTCCGAAACACGGTCTTAATACACCTTTACGAAAGGCCGATCGATGTCGATCTTCAGCTCGGCATTTACGCCTTGGGCAATGTACATCACACCCTCCGGCTCCATGGGGGCCGGTGTCAGTCCAAGCGCCACATGGCCCATCGTGCGCCGCAGGTTCATCTCTATGCAGGGGTGTATGAGGTGCCCCACACCCTCGTCGGTACGCACCACCATCATGTCGATGCCGAAGGGACCCTTGTAGGAGCCGCGGAGCAAGGAGGCGCATGCCGATGACACCTCTTCAATTAAGAGAGACAGGCGGTGGGCATCGATGTATCGCGACAGACGCTCGCGCTTCTTCTCTTCCGTGGCAAGCCAGTTGCCTTGATAAGCGGTGCCGTGGGTCTCAAAGAGAGAGAAGCCCAAGAAGCGGGCCTCGCTTTTCTCCATCTCGAACTCCAAGGCGAAGTCCATCTCGCGGGCATAGCAGGGTTCCACGATAAGGCATCCCTGACGTGCAATCACACCCTCTGCCCAACTGCGTACGGTGGGTTCCAACTGCTCCGACACGTAGCGCACACCGCGGCCGCTGCTGCTCCACGGCGACTTCAGCACCATGCTGCCCCGTTCGTGCAGGAAGACATCCACATCGTCCATACGCTCCATGAGATGTCGTTCTCCCACAGTGCCGGGCAGGCTGGCGGTGAGGCGGCTCAGCAACTCTATGGTGACACCGCGGTGAGCCAGGGCGCGGATGGTCTCCATCCGTTTCAGGGAGGGCAGCTTGCTCGCCGGAATGCCATGGCGCATCAGCTGCTGGCGGACGGGGAGGTCCCATCCCCACGGCTCTACTCCCAACTGCAGCGTGTCGAGGTTGACGTGGCGGAGCATCTTCTTCAAGTCGGCGAAAGTGAGGAAGAGCACATCGCTCTTCTTTCCGCGCCACCGCGAGGAGGCCTTCACCGCATACTCCACATCGTCCACAATCACGATGTCGCCCTTGTCGGCCCACAAGGCTGGTATCCACCCTAAACCGCTGCGCAGACGGGAGGCGGCATGGGGCGGCGTGAAATTTGCCTTGCCCGAAGCAAGGCATATCTCGTGTTCGGGGTTGAAACGGTGCAGTCGCATGGCGGTTCTATCTTCTTTCTCTTTGTTTTACACTGCAAATATACAATTTTTTTTGGCTACACAACCTTTTTTCCCTACTTTTGCAACATACTTTTTTGTTTAAACGACTACTTATATTAATCTATGTGTACAAAATCCAAAATGCTCATCCTTGCCTTGTGCCTCCCCTGCTTGGCGATGGCACAGAGCACCGACAACTACCGTTCGGAGGTATGGTCGCCCGACAACGGCAACGGCACCTACACCAACCCCGTCATCAATGCCGACTACAGCGACCCCGATGTGTGCGTGGTGGGCAACGACTACTATCTCACCGCCAGCAGTTTCCAGTGCATACCCGGACTGCCCATCCTGCACTCCACCGACTTGGTAAACTGGCAAATCATCGGCTATGCCCTCAGTGAACTCACCCCTTACGAGGAGTTCAACCTCCCCTCGCACGGCAACGGAGTGTGGGCACCCAGCATCCGATACCACAACGGCGAATTCTATATCTACTGGGGCGACCCTGACTACGGGGTGTTCATGGTGAAGACGAAAGACCCCGCCGGACCGTGGGAGAAACCGGTCTGCGTCATCCCGGGGAAAGGCATGATAGACACCTGCCCCCTCTGGGACGACGACGGCAGGTGCTACCTCGTGAACGGATGGGCCAACAGCCGCTCAAGGTTCGCCTCCGTGCTCTCCGTGAGGGAACTCAATGCCGAGGGCACGGCGCCGATATCAAACCCCGTCATCGTCTTCGACGGCAACGGCACGGAAAACCGCACCTGCGAGGGACCGAAATTCTACAAACGCGACGGATGGTACTGGATTATGTGCCCGGCAGGAGGCGTGCCCACGGGGTTCCAACTGGCCATGCGCGCCAAGTCGCCCTACGGACCCTATGAATGCAAGAAGGTGCTCGACCAGGGCAAGACAGACATCAACGGCCCTCACCAGGGGGCATGGGTACACACCGCTGCCGACGAAGACTGGTTCCTGCACTTCCAAGACAAGGAGTGCTACGGCAGGGTGGTGCACCTGCAGCCGGTGGAATGGCGCGACAACTGGCCCGTGATGGGCATAGACAAAGACGGTGACTACTGCGGCGAACCCGTCGTGAAATACCGTAAGCCGAAGTCGCTGGTGCCCAACCATGTGGTGAACCCCGTGGAGAGCGATGAGTTCAACACCCACACCTTGGGACTGCAATGGCAGTGGCACGCCAACTACGACCAGAAATTCGGCATGCCCACCGCTTTCGGTACCTTCCGCCTCTTCAACTTCAAGCACCCGGTGGCCTCGCCCAACCTGTGGGACGTGCCCAACCTGCTGCTGCAGAAGACACCCGCCGACCGTTTCGTGGCGACCACAAAAATCCGTGTCACTTCAAAGGCCGACCAGCAGTATGGCGGCCTCATCATGATGGGGCTCGACTACTCGGCACTCGTGGCACGCAGGGTGGGGCAGACCTTCCAACTGGAACAGGTCACCTGCCACGCCGCCGACAAGGGTAAGAAGGAAGAAATACAAACGATTGCCACTTTGCAGCCTTCCGAGGTGGATGCCATCGACTACAAACCGGGCATACATCTTGACATCTTCCTGCGCATGCAGGTAGACAAAGGGATGTGCCAATTCTACTACAGCCTCGACGGAAAGAAATACCAGAAGGCCGGCACACCGTTCAAAATGAGGGAAGGCAAATGGATTGGGGCTAAAATAGGTCTCGTCAGCGTGGAACCAGACGGCACCACCGACAGAGGATGGATAGATGCCGACTGGTTCCGTGTGACAAAATAATCATTTCACCGCCACCGTTTTGTGGCCGATGATGTAGAGTCCTCGCGGCAGGCTGCGCCACTCGTTGGCAGTAGCCTGCCGCATCAGTATACGGCCGTCGGGCGCATAGACATCGTAGCGGCCCTCGCCGGTCAGGCCCACTTCGCGGATGGCGGTGGTGGTGGCATGCAGGTAGATGTTCATCACTACCTGCGCATCCTTGAAAATCATGCTCATCTGCTGACTCTTGGGTGTGGTGAGGTCCACATGGCGCGTCACATACTCGCCGCCGGCACGGGAAGGAAATACGTAGTCGGAAGAGGTGAACGTGTCGTCGCCGAACGTCTGGAGATAGGCATCGCTGTCGTCGGAGTTGCTGTAGCCTACAAAGTCGGCACCCACGATGGTCACACCCTCGGGCAGGTTGATTTTGAAGTTGCTGTTGCGCGAGTATTTGATACCCTTCATGCCGCAGCTGCTGCCCTCGGCATAGCCGTTGCCCACGGTGATGGAGAGGCCGTTGCTGAACGTCCAGTCGCCGTTGGAGGTGTTGGGCGACAGCTCATACACCTCGGTGACGGGAGCCTCGCCCTCTTCCTCGATGTAACCTGACGGCACACCGCCGGCATACTGTGCCTCGGTGATGTCGGCGACGAGGTCATTGAGATAGTGCTCTAAGTTGGTGTAGCCGTCGGCGGTCTTCACCTTGCCGTCGCTGCCGTCGGAGGGATTCAGGCCGTGGGCGGTCTCCCACTCGTCGGGCATGCCGTCGCCGTCGCTGTCGGCGGGTGCCTCGGTGCTGTTCAGCTCGGGCCACGCACTCCAGTCGTCGCCGGCACCCTCGGGCTTGTTGTCATCCTGGCTGTCGACGATGCCTTTGTGGTTGCCTGGTCCTGTGGCGCTCGCTTCACTGTTGCGGGTGTCGGCCACCATCAGGGCATCGAAGGAGTCGCGGCTCTTGCACGCACCGGCATAGGCGAGCACCCGTTCGTAGGCATCCTCGGCACTGTGGGTGGTGGTACGCACGTAGTCGATGGGGCTGTCGAGGCGGATGCTGTCCTTCACCTCATCGTTGTAGAGACCGTCGTTGCTGTCGGCATTGATCTGGTTGTATATGCCGTAGGTCCAGTTGTCGTTCGTCACGTCGCTGTATTTGCTGTTCACGTTGCCGTCGACGAAGTACTTGCCCCAGATGTGAAGGGTGGGAGCGTAGTCGGGATAGGAGGCGATGTAGCTCTCCGTACGGATGTTGAGACTGGCGATGCGGCGCTGCTTGGTGCTGCTGATTTGGGCAGT
>CAJONT010000027.1 GCA_905235975.1 uncultured Prevotella sp. | reverse complement strand
TTTTTTCATCTTGTTTTGTTGTTTTCTGCTGCAAAATTACACGTTCCACGCATTTTACACATTGCCGAAAGGGGTCAAATAATGTTCAAAACAAAGGTTTTTCAAGAAAATCTATCCAGAAACCGAAAAAAATATTATCTTTACGGCGGAAAATGGACAAGAAAGCATTACAGAGGGTGACAGGCCGCTTTATGCAGGACTTGTATGAGCAGCAACAGAACCGCAAGTGGACCGACGACGGTCTGCTTTTCATCCGTCGTGTGGGGGAGCATTCCTCACAGGTGTTCAGCAGCGGTGTGCCTTTCCAATTGGAGCAGTTGCACATCGGTGTCGTCATGAAGGGGGAGCAAGATGTAATTGTGAACATGCGGCATCTGCACCTCACCGCAGGCACGATGCTGATTGCATCGCCAGAGAGCATTATGCAACAAGAAAAAAGGACGGAAGATTTCGATATGCAGACCATCCATGTGGGCGACGACCTGCTACAGGCCGTTTTCGGAGGTACTGTCCCGCCCTTGTTCGGTCACCGCATGAGCGACCGTCTGCTCCTTCTCGACGAACAGGCCCTTACCTTGCTGCTGTCCATGCTGGATACGCTCTGGCTGGTTCTCGGCACCGACTACCATAAGAGCAGCCAACATCAACTGGCAGCCATCTTGCACATGATAGACCTGTTCTCACAGCACGAAGAAGAGGATGCGGAGAACCGTCAGCCGCGCAATGTGGCCATTTTCAACCGTTTTCTCAGTCTTGTGGCCGAACATTGCGACCGTCAGCGCACCCTCGACTTCTATGCCGGCGAATTGTGCCTGAGCAAGCAGTACTTAGGAAGCATCATCGGCGAGGTGAGCCATCGCAGTGCCCGCGAATGGATTGAAGAGGCTACCCTTACACGCATCAAGGTACTGCTGAAGCACAGCACCGCCTCGCTCGCAGACATCAGCGAAAAGATGTCGTTTGCCGAGCCCTCACACTTTTCCCGTTATTTCAAGCGGCTGACGGGTCTCACGCCCAATGCATACAGGAATCAAGATTCCTGATACATCAGAACTCCAATATCATTGTCTGCCGCGGCCGCAGGTTTACGTTCTTGTCGATGCGTACGTTGGTGCCGTTGGTGATATCCTTTGCCACCGTGTGTGGGCCAATGACCTCTGCAAACCGCGCCACTTCCATCACGGCAGGCTTTGAGGTGCCGTTGAGCACGGTGAGCACCGTCTTGCCCTTATGCTGGCGGGCTATCACATACACCCCTTTCCACGGAACGAACTGCACCTGTCGGCCCTCGGTCACCACCTTGTTGCCCTGCCGCCAGTGAAGCACTCTGCTGCACCAGTCGAACATGGCATTCTCTGCCTGCGTGCGTCCCTCCCTCGTAAAAGCGTTGTGTGTATCGCCGGGGAAGCCGCCGGGGAAGTCCTTGCGCACATTGCCGTCGGACGCTTCCTTGGTGCCGTTCATCAAGATCTCCGTGCCGTAGTACAGTTGCGGGGTGCGATTGATGGTAAGCAGCAAGGCCAAGGCCTGTTTCAGTGAGAGGGTGTCCTTTCCGTTGCCTAAGAAGCGGTCGGTGTCATGGTTCTCAATGAATGCCATCACATTGGAGGGGGCGGGATAGAGATAGTCGTAGACCAGGCTGTTGTAGACACGGTTGAAACCTTGCCACCAGCCGTCGGTTTCTTCATGTCTGGCCTGATTCAGTTTGTCAAAGAAGCTAAAGTCCATCACCGACTTGAGATAGCTGTTGTGTGCCGACAGTTTTGAGTCTTTCTGCCATGCAGCGGTATAGGCGGGCTCGGTGACCCATGTCTCGCCCACGGTATTGAAGTTGGGATACTCATTGTAGAGCGTCTTCATCCACAAGGCCATCCCTTCGGCATCGGCATAGGGGTAGGTGTCCATGCGTATGCCGTCGATGCCTATCGTCTCTATCCACCAAATGCTGTTCTGAATAAGGTATCGCATCAGGTGCGGGTTGTGCTGGTTCAAGTCGGGCATGGTAGGCACGAACCATCCGTCTACCGTCTCCCGCTTGTCGATTTCCGAAGCGTAGGGGTCGAGCACAGGCGTAAGTTTGTAGCTGGTCTGCAAATACTTTGCATTGGTCTTTCCTTCGGGATTGTCTTTCAGCCACTCTGGGTAATTGAACCAGTCGTCCGTGGGCATATCTTTCACCCAGGGATGATGGATGCCGCAGTGGTTGAAAATCATATCCATCACCACCTTCAGGCCATGCTGATGCGCCTCGTCTACCAGACGCCGGTAGTCTTGATTGGTACCAAAGCGCGGATCTACCTTGTAGTAGTCGGTAGTGGCATATCCGTGATAGGTACTGTAGCCGTGGCTGTCGGGAGAATTGTTCTCCAGCACCGGAGTGAGCCACAGGGCGGTGACCCCCAATTCGTTGAAGTAGTCGAGATGCTGTCGTATGCCCTCCAAGTCGCCGCCATGGCGCAGACTGGGCTGACTGCGGTCGACTATGTAGGGATTCATGCCCTTCATCTGGTCGTTGTCGGAATTGCCGCTGGCAAACCGGTCGGGCATCAGCATATACAGCACATCGGCATTGGTGAAGCCTTGGCGCTGACTCCCCTCCATCTCGCGTGCCTTGAGTTCGAACGTGGTTTTGAGGGTCTTGCGCCCCAGGACGAACTTCAGGGGCACATTTCCCGGCTGTGCGCCGGAGAGATTCAGATAGACAAGAAGGTAGTTGGGCGACTGCAGCGACACGACGCTGTCGATGCGCACGCCGGGATAGTCGGTACTCACTTCCGCGCCGCTGATTTCCTGTCCGTAGACCATTAGTTGCAACGTGGGGTCTTTCATGCCGGCAAACCAGTTGGCCGGTTCCATCTTGTCAATCTTGGGTTTTGCATTCATATCGGTCATGAAGCCTGCTATTACACAAAGAATAAGAAGCAATCTTTTCATGGTGTGATTTTAGTTATGGATAATCAAAGCTGTTTGGGGACGCACCTCCACACTGTCGGCAGTGAAGGTATCGAGACCATTTTCATCAATCTTGC
>CAJONT010000026.1 GCA_905235975.1 uncultured Prevotella sp. | reverse complement strand
TGTTGTGCACGCAGTTCATCCACGGTGACGAATTTGGTCTCCGCATGACAATATGGGCACACACTTACATGGCGGTAGATTGCTCTGCCGCACCGTGGACAGGATAGGGTGTTATGTTCCATCTCAGCTATTTACTATGCGCAAGGCATCTTCTTATTTATTCAACTTCCAGGTGACACCGTCTTTGGTGTCTTTCACCTCAAATCCGGCAGCATTCAGCGCATCTCTTATCTGGTCGCTCGTAGCCCAGTCTTTGGCTGCCTTGGCCTTGGTACGCAGCTCAAGCACCATGTCTACCACCTTGCCGAAGGCTTCCTCACGGGCATCGCTGCTGTTGCGCTTCTCTTCACGCAGACCCAACAGGTCGAAGGTAAAGAGGCGCATGGTCTCTTGCAGTTCTCGCAGGTCGTCGGCATCTACCTGTGCCTTGTGGTCGAGGCAGAGATTGATGATGCGGCAGCCCTCAAAGAGATGGCTCACCACGATGGGGGTCTGGAAATCATCGTTCATGGCATCATAGCATTTCTGCCGCAGGGTGGCAATGCTCTCATGGGTGGCCTTGTCCGTTGCTTTGGATGGAATGATGCGCTCCATGTCGGCCACGGCGGAGAACAGACGCTCCAGTCCCTTCTGGCTGGCCTTCAGGGCTTCGTTGGAGAAGTCTACCGTGCCGCGGTAGTGGGCGGTGAGGATGAAGAAGCGTATGGTCATGGGCGAATAGGCCTGTTCGAGCGTGGCATGTGCGCCGGTGAAGAACTCCTCAAGCGTGATGAAGTTGTTGAGGCTCTTGCCCATCTTCTGCCCATTGATGGTAATCATGTTGTTGTGCATCCAGTAGCGCACCATTTGGTCGCCCTGGCTGGCCACTGCCTGTGCAATCTCGCACTCGTGATGCGGGAACACAAGGTCCATACCGCCCCCGTGGATGTCGAAATGGTTACCAAGGTATTTACGACCCATAGCGGTGCACTCGCAATGCCATCCGGGGAATCCGTCGCTCCACGGACTGGGCCACCGCATGATATGCTCGGGCTGTGCTTTCTTCCACAGGGCGAAGTCCACCTGATTGTGCTTCTCCCCTACCCCGTCGAGCTCGCGGCTGGCATTCACCACATCGTCGAGATTACGGCCTGAGAGGATGCCGTAGTGATACTTCTTGTTATATTGCTCGATATCGAAATACACGCTTCCGTTACTCACGTAGGCAAATCCGTTGGCGAGGATCTGACTCACCAACTGCTGCTGTTCGATGATGTGGCCGGAGGCATGCGGCTCTATGCTGGGGGGCAACACATTGAGCGCATCCATGGCGGCATGGTAGCGGTTGGTGTAGTATTGGGCTATCTCCATAGGCTCCAACTGCTCCAAGCGGGCTTTCTTCTCTATTTTGTCGTCACCCTCGTCGGCATCGTGCTCCAGATGTCCCACATCCGTAATGTTGCGCACATAGCGCACTTTGTATCCCAAATGTTTCAGATAACGGAACACCACATCGAAAGTGATGGCGGGACGGGCATGTCCCAGATGGGGGTCACCATACACAGTGGGGCCGCACACATACATACCTACATTGGGGGCATGGAGGGGCTTGAATGGCTCCTTTCTTCTACTCAGTGTATTGTAAATAACAAGATTCTGTTCCATTGATAAAGAATTTTTGCAAAGGTACACGAAATCGGGCTAAATCCCAAATATTCGCCTTTTTTTCTCTCATTTAGTGGCCATCAGCGCAGTTATCTCCTCGTCGGTGGCAAGATTGAAGTCACCATTGAAAGTATATTTCAAGGTGGCAGCGGCAAGGGCATAGTCGAGCATCAGCTGGTCGTCGCCGGGATGGGCGAGAAGGGTGTGGAGCTCGCCACCAACAAAGGCATCGCCCACCCCCATGGGGTCGATCATGTCTTGTATATCGTAGATACGGGTACTGTACAGGCGACCGTCGCTCCACAGCAGGGCTGTGAGCAGGTGATGGCTGGCACTCACTTGGTTGCGCATGCCCATGAGCCACTTGCGGCAGCGGGGCCAACGGGCATGTATCTCCTCGAACCACTCACGATAGGGCGCAAGGTCCATCTCATAGTCGGAAGTGGTGGCAGTGAAAGGTATCTTGGGATGGCCGGTGAGGAATTCAAACTCTATCACATCGGCAAACATCACATCGGCATACGACAACATGCGGCTCAACGTCTCACGGGGCTGTGCACCCTCGTACTTCCATAGGTTCTTGCGGTGATTGATGTCGAAGGAGATGGTAAGCCCCATGCGGTCGGCGGCATCAAGCGCCTCGAAAGTGGCGGCGGAAGCACCCGGAGAGAGGGCACCGGCAATGCCCGAGGTGTGGAACACGGCGGCATCTTTCAGAATCTCCTGCCATTGGAAGACACCGGGTGTGAGATTGTAGAAAGCAGAGCCTTTGCGGTCGTAAACCACACTGGAGTTGCGCAGACCGGCGGCACCTTCAAAATAGTAGGTTCCCATACGGTCGCCGTCGCACAACACATGCGACGTGCGCAAGTTATATTCTCGCAGCATCATCAGGGCGGCCTGACCAATCTGCCCTTTCGGCAAACGGGTGACATACTCTACATCATCACCTAACGTGGCAAGCGAAATGGCCACGTTGGCCTCACTACCACCAAAATTGCCACGCAACACTTCTGTTTGTGTAAACCTACGGTGTTCAAATTTAGAGAAACGGAGCAGCAATTCTCCGAAAGTAACGATTCTTTTGCTATTCATACTGTTGTATTTAAGCTTTGACCATAATCTTTAGAGCACAAAATTAAGAAATAAATCTGCATGAACGAAAAAAAGGCAAAATAAAGTATGAATAATTTGCCATTTTGCTTGATTTGGCGTACCTTTGCGGCAAATAACCAATCAAAATATTATATGGCTTACACACTTTTGACTGCAGTTGAGGCTGCGTCACTGATTAAAAACGGAGAAAATATTGCTATGAGTGGCTTCACTCCTGCTGGAGTGGCAAAAGCCGTGACCAAGGAACTGGCTAAGCTTGCACAAACTGAGCACGATGCCGGACGCCCCTTTGCGGTGGGCATTTTCACCGGGGCATCTACCGGACAGAGCACAGACGGCGACCTGGCTGTTGCACATGCCTTGAAATACCGCGCTCCCTACACCACCAACCCCGATTTCCGCAAACATGTGAACATGGGTGAGATTCCCTACAACGACCTGCACTTGAGCCATATGGCACAGGAACTGCGCTATGGTTTCTATGGTGAGATAGATTGGGCCATCCTCGAGGTTTGCGACATAGAAGATGCCGGCGACTACTACAAGGCTTACCTTACAGCAGCCGGTGGCATTAGCCCTACCGCAGCACGTCTGGCCAAGCGTGTGATTCTGGAGCTCAACCACTTCCACAATCCCAATGCCAAATTCATTCACGACGTGTACGAACCCCTTGACCCGCCCTACCGTCAGCCCATTCCCATCACCAAGGTGAGCGACCGCATCGGTGTGCCCTATGTGAAAGTGGAAAAAGAGAAACTGGTTGGCGTGGTGGAATGCAATATCCCCGACGAGGCACGTTCCTTCAAAGACAACGACCCTGTGACCGACCGCATCGGTTATCTCACCGCCGAATTCCTGGTCGATGAGATGCATGCCGGACGCATTCCCAAGGAGTTCCTCCCGCTGCAGAGCGGTGTAGGCAGCACGGCCAATGCCATCCTCGGTGCACTGGGTGCCGACAAGCATGTGCCCGACTTCAACATCTATACAGAGGTGATTCAGAACTCCGTCATCGACATGATGCTCCACGGACGCGTGAAAGATGCCTCTGCCTGCTCGCTCACCGTGAGCAACGAGTGCCTCATGCAGGTGTACGACAACATGGACTACTTCAAAGACCACCTCACACTGCGCCAGAGCGAGATTTCCAACAGTCCTGAGATCATACGCCGACTGGGTGTCATCGCCATCAACACAGCTATCGAGTGCGACATTTACGGCAACGTCAACTCCACACAGATTAGCGGTGTGAAGATGATGAACGGCATCGGTGGCTCCGGCGACTTTGAGCGCAACGCTTACCTGAGCATCTTCACCTGCCCCTCTACCGCCAAGGGTGGTCTCATCAGCAGCATCGTGCCCTTCGTGAGCCATCAAGACCATTCGGAGCACGACGTGAACATCATCGTGACCGAACAGGGTGTGGCCGACCTCCGCGCCAAGAGTCCGATGCAACGTGCACAAATCATCATCGAGAACTGTGCCCATCCCGACTACAAGCAGTTGCTTTGGGACTATCTGAAGATTGCCAAAGGTGGTCAGACACACCACAACCTGCCTGCAGCCTTCGCTCTGCACGACACACTGGCACGCAAGGGCGACATGCGTCTCACCGACTATGCCGAGTATGTGAAATAAACAAAACACTGAAGCCTAAAAAAGCCCGCTGTCCTAACCTGGACAACGGGCTTTTCTTGTGTTTTTATCTTACGTTTTCATCTTACACCGCCACCGGAGCCGCCGCCGAAGGAGCCGCCGCCACCACCGAAGGAGGAGGAGCCGCCGCCACCGGATGCAGCTGACCGCTGCGCAGAATGAATACCGCTAAAGGTAGCATGGGTGATGAGAGGCAGAACAGAGGTGTCGTTCAAGGTACGGCACACATCGTCCATCTTGAGATATTCCGCATTCACCTGCATCATATCCTTGCGCACTTGGTCGGCAATGCCGAAGAGCTCAGCATAGACCAAATAGTCTTTCCAAAGCCCCAACTCGGAAAGGTGACGCTCGTTGGCCAGTGTGAAGTCTTCAAGGAATTTCTTCAAGCCGAGCACCTGCCGCACTTGCACCGCGTGCTTCCGACCTTCTTTATACGACATTGTCTTGTCGATAGAATCGATGAAACTCGACACTCTCTTTGCATTCATCTCCATCCAACTCTTCAACTCGTTGGGCTGAAGGATTCTATCGCCAGCTGCTGCTTCTTTGAAGATTTCGTAGAGATTCCTGATGGATTTGCCCGACAAGAGTTTCTCGGTCGTGTCGAAATCGCCTATCACAATACACGACCGTACCTTTCCTGTTCCGCCAAACACTTTCTTCAGCTTACTGGCCTCTATGTATTGCTCTTCTATAAGCAACGTCTTGGTGCGCAACATTCTCAGCAACATGGCCGAAACAAGTTGAGTGCTTTTCACGCCACTGGTATAGGTGTTATACACCGTGTAGGCCAACTGCAAATCACCGTCCAAGGGAATGTCGCGGTACCATTCGAGGTCTTTCGTCATTTCTCGTCGCTCTTTCTTAGAACGCCAGGCTCTCCACAACCCAATGACTGCCAAGGGAATGACCAAAAGAAGTCCCCCGATAATATAGAGCAAATCCTCACCATACTTTTCCATGAAGGTACGCGGCCTTGTCTGCGTGAAGTTGCTGCCTTCAAGGGCCACTTTCTTCACCTTTTCAAAAGAACCATTCATGCGGAAGGTGGGATGGAGAAAACCCTTGTCGACCGATGCCATTACGATGACACAACCTTCAGGTGTCAATTCACCGTCGCTCTCGGCCACAATCTCGCGCCCTTTGATATCCACCTTACCATAGTAGCCGAAGCCCCATGCACGTATCGCACCTATATAGTCGAGGCTGTCCACTTCAGGAAAAACCACCGTAACCTTCACTTTCTGTGGAGAGGGTTTGATGTTGCGGGCCACAAACATCCAGTTGAATCCGTCGACATCGTCGTAGGAGCGCAGCAGCGAGGTGATGGTGTAACTTACGGTATATCTGCGAGCTCCCGACTCACCAAGTCCCCAGCACAGTTCATAGCCTCCATCATCCTTTGTGACGATACCGCAACGGTTGGTCTTGGCACTACGGGAGCGGTAGATATCCCATTCCTCGTCCATCTCAAACATCTTACCGTTCTCATCTCTCACAGAGAAATTCTTAAGCTTGCTGCCACCCAAATTGCCCACTACAATATAGCTCTCCGTACCCTCGTTGCCCACATCCATAACCCGGACTTCGGTGATGAGGGCATCACCATTGTCCTGCAAATCCACCCTCATATCGATTTGCTCGATAGTGGTTTCCGACAACACCGGCAGGGTAAAGAGCAACAGGAAGACCTGCCACAGGAGTTTACTTACCGTATGCTTCATCAAGGTTGGGGTAATTGGTTTTCTTCTCCTCATCAACAGTAAGGTAACTACGCTCACGGAAATTAAGCATAGAGGCCACAAACGATGATGGCCACTGGCGTACCATACGGTTCATCTTGGTGGCGGTATCGTTATACACCATACGGCTCATACGCACATTCTCCTCGTAATTGTTCACTCCTTCTTGAGCTTTTAAGAACAATTCGTTGGCTTTCAAATCAGGATAGGCCTCTCCAATAGCCATGAGCCGCCCCATTACCTGGCTTAACTCACCTTGCTGCCGCATCACCTCCTCGGCCGTGTTCACCTGCACCTGCTTGCGGGCATTAATGGTGTTGACAAGGGTTTCCGACTCATGCTTGGCATACTTGGCAGCCGTCTGAGCCAAGGCCAACACGGCATCCCAACGTGAATTGAGCTGCACGGCAATCTGACCCATCGCATTCTTGCAGAGTTCATCCAAGTTCACCAGTTGGCGCTGTGTTTTGAAAATGTACACCAATACCGCAATTACGATAAGCACCAACAACGCTAAGACTATTAATAAAATTCCTACTACCATAATGTGATTAAATTAGTTGATAACTGTTAAACCAATGCGAAAATAGTATTTTTTTGGGGAAAAACCAAACTTTTGACAATTTTTGTCACTTTTTCTAATCGCGACCCTTAAAAAGTTTGTTGATAATATTTTTTTTCCTATTTTTGCATCATAATGTGCGATAAAGTTTATTAATCATTCCAATGTTGATTTGAAAATATGAAACGAATCTTTATATATTTCTTACTCTTAGCCCTCATGCCCATATACGTGATGGCTCAAGATGCGACCACTGTTGTGGTGAATGGTATCAAGTACAGTTTAGACACAAACACAAAAGAAGCTGCAGTGATTGTCAATGCGGATGACCACGGTAATCAAACCTATGCTGGCGAAGTGACTATTCCAGGAAGCATCACCTATAATGGAGAGTCCTATAACGTAACAAGCATTGCAGACTGGGCTTTCTGCCTTAGCAAGGACTTGAATTCCGTCAATATAGGCAATAAAGTGACAAAAATCGGACAGGGTGCCTTCTCCGAATGTAAAGACCTTACTGCCATCACCCTCCCCAATAGTGTGACGGAGATAGGATATCTTGCTTTCTCAAACTGTGCTAAATTGACGAGTGTCAACATATCGGACCTTGCTGCATGGTGTAACATTTCATTTAATTCTTATTCAAGCAATCCTTTTTGTTCGACAACAGAGAATTGTCATTTGATTTTAGATGGAATGGAGTTGGTTAGTTTTAAAATTCCAGAAGGCGTAACAAGTATCGGAAATTATAATTTTGTACATTGTAACCAAATCAAGACTGTCACCTTACCCAAAAGTTTGACAAGTATCGGGGAGGATGCTTTCAGCAGCTGCACGAGCCTTGCCGAAATCGATTTATCCAACACCAATCTGACGGATATCGGAGCAAGGACATTCTTCAACTGCAGTAGGTTGGAAAATGTATCCATTCCCCAGGGTGTGACAACAATCAACGAGTCGACCTTTGCTCTTTGCACCGGGTTAAAAGATGTAACGCTGCACGAGGGTGTGACAAGCATTGGGAATTATGCCTTCTCCCAATGTTATGACATGGAATACTTCAATATTCCGGATGGCGTGACAGACATAGGAGAGGGTGCCTTCTCCATCTGCCCCAATCTTCAACGTGTCAAAATCGGAATGGGGCTGAAAAACATCGGCGACTTTGCGTTTTGGTCTTGTACGGCACTTAAAACAGTACGCTCGCTTGCCACGACACCGCCTGCCACCGGAGACTTAGTCTTCGGAAATATTCCTAATGACGCCAAGCTCTTTGTCTACAATCTGGAAAAAATATTGAATGCTTACGGCACCGCAACCACATGGAAGGAGTTTTCCGGCATTGAGGGTCTTGCCCTTTATGTGAATGCCGACAACATTTCCTTCTCTATGCATCCGGAAACAAAAGAAGCTTCTGTTTGCCAGAAGAGTGAGCATTTTTATGATTTCGTCGGCAGTAATGGCATTATCACTTCTGAATATTATGTCGGTGAAGCGATTATTCCGGAAAGTGTTGATTTTGCAGGCGATACATATTTGGTGACGGGTATTGGAGAAGAGGCTTTCATAAATTGCCTCCAACTGACCTCTGTCGTCATCCCGGCAAACGTGACAGCCATCGGTGACAAGGCATTCTGGAATTGTATCGGACTTGCAAAGATTAC
>CAJONT010000025.1 GCA_905235975.1 uncultured Prevotella sp. | reverse complement strand
GCATTTCCTGTAGCTTCCGCTGCACCTTTCGAATGACCAACGAATGTAATTTCTTTGTTTCCTAATTTATTTACGATAGATTTTGCTCTACGAGCAGATGGTCGCCGACTACCTGAAAACGTATGAGAACTTTTATCACACAAAAACCATCCACGCCGCCGACAAGCATCCTGCTGTCGACGGCGTGGTCCTGTTCTGTGGTAGAGGAATGAGCCACCGTTCTGCGCGGGTCACCGCGCCATCCCCTCCCCAAAAACCTTATTTATTTCACATATTTGTGGCCGTTCTTGATATACACACCGTGCAGCGGCGCTCTGTCTATCTTACGCCCCATAAGGTCGTATATCGCATCGCTTGCACGCTCCTCATCCGTCACGCCCTGAATGCAGTCGGTGCCTGTCACCACCTCGAAGGGTGTACCGAAGCCGCCCATCTCGTTGGCGCTGCGGATGCTCAGCACGTCGCCTCCCTCGGCAAGAACCGCATAACGGGTGGCAGTGGCTTCGACGATGGCCTCGAACACGTCGTTCTTGAAAATGGCGTAGGCAGTGGCGCCGGCCACTGGCGTCCACGTCAGTTCACCGTCTGCGTAGACGGCCTCGGGGGCTGACACCTGCAGGGTGTACTTGGCGGGATCCCACGCATTGGCGTTCTCAGAGAACATACGCTCGTAGCTGAAGGCGGCAGCCTGCTCGGCGGTGAGCACCGTCTCGTAGGTGCCGTTGTACGACTCTACCATGTTGCTGGCGGGGGTGATGTCCTCGCCGGCCTCGTTCATCGTGTTGTACTCGCCGAAGATGTGGATGTCGGTGTTGTTCATGCCCTTCGGGGTCCACCGCGTATTCACGATGGTGTTGGCGGCATGGGCATCGAAGGTGGTGTGCAGGAACACGACGATGGGGGCGTTCTGCCATGTGCGGCTGAAGTTCCAGCTGCCCTTGCCCTCGGCCAGGTCCACAATCTTGCAACCGTCGAACACATAGCCGAAGTCGGTGGTCGTCGTGGCGGCGCTCAGCGTGCGCTCGCCGCTGCCGTTGGCGTTGCGGGGTTCCATCGAGATGGTGGTGTGCTTGAACAGCACGTCACCGCCGCCGCAGATAAAGTCTACTGTGCCGTGGATGTCGCAGTCTTCCCAATAAGCCTGCATGCTGTTGTTGTTCGAGTAGTAGGTGTCTTGATACGACAGCATGCGCATGTTCTTCGATATCGTGCGGTTGCCCTTGTCCTGCAGGCATACGGCGCGGCCGGCGGCTCCCGACTCGTAGTATTTCAGGGCATTCTGAAGGGTCAGGTCTTGGAAATAGGTGTTCTCGATGCCGCTGTTGATGAGGAAGGTGGCGGTGGTGCCGATGCCTTCATTCTTCACGTCGGGAGCATTCACGATGATGGTCTTGTCCATGCTCTGGCCTATCAGTGAGATGTGGCTCGTGGGTATCGGCGTGAGGGCGGTCTTGCCCATGTCGTATGTGCCGTCGGGAAGGAATATCTTCACTCGCTCACCCGGGGTGGCATCCACGGTCACGCAGTCCAGGATGTTCAACAAGCTGTTCACATTGCCGGCCTCGGCGATGTAGTAGCCGTTCACTGGCTGTATGCCGTCTGCATGGCCGGTGTTGATGACGGTCACGTAGTGCAGATAGGTCTGGTCTGTCATCTCAAGCGTCAGCCATCCTGCTTCGCCCTGGTAGCGCACGCCGGCCACACCACCGTCGGAACGGGGCACGCTGAAAGTGCCTATTTGCGCGCCGGTGGGGGAGAGCACGTTGATGTCGCCCTTGCTGTACTGGCAGTTGCTCACTATCACGGTGGCATTGCCGGCCACATATACCTTCAGGAGCGTGCCGGGCTTCAGGTCGTAGCCGTGCTGGCTGCCGTTGTAGCTGAAGGTGCCTTCTATCTCAAGGGCTTCGTGGTCTTCGGGATAGAACCAGCGGTTGCGGAAGTCGTAGGTGTTGCGCTCGCTGTCGTCGTCTCCTTCTATGTCGGTCACAAGGGCATACAGTGTGAGGTCGCCGGTCACCACAGTGCTCTCGGTGGCCTTCTGACCGCCGTCCTCGGCAAAGCTCCACCCGCGGAAGCGCATGCCTTCGGCCACATCTACGTCAGCGGCACCAAAAGGGAAGGTGCCTAAGGCGGCGTCTTTCTCCACGGTCTGCTCGCCCACTACCTCGGTGCCGTCCATATAGGTGACGGTGAAGTCGGGCTTCCATATGGCTGTCAGGAGGTAGCGCATGGTCTCGCCGTTGTAGCTCACGGGGATGGTGGCTGTCGTGGCGGTTTCTGTGGCAGTGTAGGTTATTTCACCCACCTCGCCGTTCTCAGCCACGGCAATCACGGGATTGTCCTCGCCTATCATCGGCTCTTGCTTCGACACCTCCACAGTGGCTTCCATGGCACCGTCGGCGGTCTCCTTGAAGATGTCGGGGGCCTGGTAGGTCGTACCGTTCACGGTGACGGAGGCCAAGGAGGGTGCCGAACTCAGGTCCACCATGCCATAGAGCTTCAGGTCTACCATGTACGAGTTCTGAGCCTGGTTGAAGTTGTAGAACTTCAGTTGGGCGTGCTCGCGGTTCAGTTCGAGGGTGTGGGTCTCGCCGCCTGCGGTGGTGATCGACTGGTTGAAGACGGGCACCCAGTCGTCGTCGCCGTCACCCTTCACGGCAATCACCCAACCGCGGTTGCCGCCCGTGGCGCACTGCGTGAACTCCATCTTCGTCAGAGAGGCGAGGGGAGTGGTCACCACGTATGGCTCCTCATCGGCATACTCGCCGGGGTATTTGGCCGAAATCATGTAGCCCGTATAGTCGGGGAACTTGGATTGTACGCCGGCGGGGTCGGCGCCCACACCGGTCAGCGTGAAGGTCAGGTCTTCATGACTGTAGTTGGTCTGAACAGACACTTCCGCACCGTTGGCCTTCTTGCGGTCTATCGTGGGCCAGTCGGTGAAGTCGGTGGCATAGAGCTGCTTCTCCTGAAGGGGCGAAGCAAATGTCACCAGCACCTTGTAAAGGTAGGTCGACTGGAGGGCGGTCACCTCCACGTAGCCTTGGGCAACCTCGGCGGTGGTGGCCTTGTGGGTGGTCACGTCGCCGGTGGCTTCCTCTCCGCCCACCGACAAACGCTCGGCGCCGTAGCCGGGATAGCTGGTCACCTCGACGATGTCATTCGCCGACAGCACCGGTATCTGGAGAATGGTGTTGGCGTTGAACTGGGCATCGCTGGCGCGGCCTTTCAACTTGCCGTGGGTGGCATCCACGAACATGACTACGCCTTCCGCCGTCGACTCCACGGTGCCGGTGGTGCCTTCTATGTGCACGTCGGGCAGCGTGGCTGGGTTTGCATGCTGGAAGTCCCACATGGCTTCCGTCGTCGCTGCCCGCCCCGTCAGGGCAAACAGCAGCATTAGGCACAATGTGCCCATCAATTGTAAGGGTCTTTTCATTTTTTTTGATTTTGTTGTTAGTAGAGTAAATTAGAATCTGTTTCTGCAGAATGATGGCATTCTTCTCGCAGTTGGGAATCGCTATTCCCATTTATTTTGCAATGATAAGCATTTTTTCCTATATGCCCAAATTTTTTCCCCTTTTTTGTGACTTTTACTTGGTTCTTACACTTTCAGGAATACCTTTTTCTTGTACAGGAAGTAGAGAATGAGCCAGGAGGCTGCCACGGCTCCCGTCTGCAGCAGCAGCGAGGCCCATGTCTCAGGCAACAGGCGGGCAAAGCTGCCGAGGAAGAATCGTGATATGCCGCCCATGTCCACAATGCGCTGCAGCATGTAGATGGTGATGGAATTCATGCCTATCACCTTGAAAAACAGTACCCAACGGTTCCATCCCTTCACGTCGATGAGCCAGTAGAACAGGGCGAACATGGCCAGCGAATAGGCACCCACCACAAGCACGAAAGTGCTCGACCACAGATTCTTGTTCACAGGGAAGTCGAGGCTCCACAGCAGACCAACAAGGAGCATGCCGGCAGCAGCGGCGAACATCATGCGCACCTTGTGCTGCGATGCACTGCGCACCCACTCGCCCGTCAGCACGCCAAGCATCGCGGTCACCGTGGCGGGGATGAGGCCAAGCAAGCCTTCCGGGTCGAAAATGCCGAGATAGAGCCTGCCGGGCGTAATCATGCGGTCTATGTAGCCCACGATATTGCCTTCTAATGTGAGCGGACCGGCTCCGGCGGCATCGGGAGCGGGCACAAAACGCACCAACAGCCAGTAGCCCACCAACAACACGGCGGCTGTCAGCACGCGCTGGCGGGTGCTGAGGAAGATGTACAGCAGGGCGCTTATCATCCATGCCACACCGATGCGGCCCAGTACGCTGCACAGACGGGGATGGTCGAAGCCGCGCTCCAGCAGACCGTTGTAGAGGAAGCCTAAGATGATGAGCGTCACGGCGCGCCGTATCAACTTGGCGTATATCTTGCGCCGGCTCATTCCACGGCTCACCTGCTTGGCATAGGAGAAGGGGAAGGAGATGCCGGCGATGAAGAGGAACGTGGGAAAGATGGTGTCCATGAAGCGGAGGCCGTTCCACTCCGCATGCTCCATGTGCTGCGCCAAGGCAAAGTCGGCTCCGCCGGGAAACAGCGTGCACACCGTCACGATAATGCCTTCAATGCCCATGATGAACATCATGTCGAAGCCGCGGAATACATCCAACGACAACAGTCTTCTCTCTTTCGGGTCTTCCATAGGTTATGCTTGTTTGGGTTGTTTCTTTTGTCCGAATAGCTTCTCTTCCACGGCCTGGAACACGATGAAGAGGGCGGGCACCACGAAGAGCAGCGCGGCGGTACCCACCAACATGCCGCCTATCGTGCCCACACCGAGCGAACGGGTGCCGTGGGCTCCCACTCCCGACGCGAATGCCATCGGAAGCAGACCGAACACCATCGTCAGCGAGGTCATCAGGATGGGACGCAGACGCACACCGGCGGCATCAATCGCCGATTCGGTGATGCTCATGCCGTGGCGACGGCGCGTCGAGGCGTACTCGGTGAGCAGGATGGCGGTCTTCGACAGCAGACCGATGAGCATGATAAGACCGGTCTGCATGTAGATATTGTTCTCCAATCCCCATATCTTCGCAAAGATAAACGAACCTGCCAGACCGAACGGCACGCTCAGTATCACGGCGAGGGGGATGAAGAGACTCTCATACAAAGCGCAGAGTATCAGGTAGATGAATACTACGCAGATAATGAACACCATCGTCGTGGTGTTCTCCGCCGAGGCTTCCTCGCGCGTCATGCCGCCGAAGTCGTAACCGTAGCCTTCGGGCAGTTGCTCGGCGGCCACCTCGCGGATGGCGGCAATTGCCTGACCGCTGCTGTAGCCATCGGCCTGGGTGCCGCTCACCGAGATGCTCGGGAAGAGGTTAAAGCGCGAGAGGGTTTCTGAGCCGTATATGCGCGTCAGCTTTAGGTATTGCCCCACAGGACTCATCGCTCCCTTGTCGTTTTTCACAAATATGCGGTTCAGCGACTCGGCATCCAAACGGTATTCGGGCGAGGCCTGCACCATCACGCGGTACAGCTTGGTGAACCGCACGAAGTTCGACGAGTAGGTGCCGCCTACATAGCCTTGCAGGGCATTGAGCACGTCGCTTGGCGACACACCGTGACGCTTGCACAGGGCAGCGTCTACATCGACGCGGTACTGCGGATATTTCAGCGAGAAGTTGGTGAAGGCGCGGCTTATCTCCTCACGCTCGTTCAGCGCGGCTATCAGCTGGTTGGTGTAGGTGAGCAGGTCTTCTATCGTGCCGCCTTTCTTGTCCTGCACATACAGCTCAAAACCGTTCGTCCTACCGAAACCGGGCAGCATGGCCTGCGTGTTCACCTGAATCTTGGCTTCGGTGATGTCGGCGGTGCGGCGGTATATGTCTTCCATCACGGCATCCACATCGTCGGCCTTCCCCGTGCGCTCGTCCCATTTCTTCAGCTTCAGCGTGAAGTTGCCGTTCGAGGCCGACTGCTCGAAACTGATGCTCGTGCCGGCCACGAGCGAGTAGGTGCGCAGCTGCGGGAGGTCCTTGATGCGGTCTTCCACTTTCTTCAGAATGCCGTAGGTCTCCTGGAGCGTGCTGCCGGGCGAGGCCTGCACGTTGATGAACACGGTTCCCATGTCTTCGTTCGGCACAAGGCCGGTCTTCGTGGTCTTCATGAGCCAGGCCAGACCGCCGATGGCCACGGCCACCATCAGGGCAGCGAGCCAGGGACGACGGAACAGACGGCTCACACTGCCTTGGTATCCTTTCACAAGGTGGTGGAAGGTGGTGTCGAAGGCGATGTGGAAACGCGACGAGAAACTAAGCTTCTCTCCCTTCGACGTGTCGGCGTGCGGCGTCATCAGCAGGGCACAGAGGGCGGGCGACAGCGTGAGGGCGTTGAAAAGCGAGATGGCCACGGCAATGGCCATGGTGAGGCCGAATTGGGTGTAGAAGGTGCCGGTCACGCCGCCGATGAAGCAGACGGGGATGAACACGGCCATGAACACGAGGGTCGTGGTGACCAGCGCCGACGTGATGCCGTGCATGGCGCCCTGGGTGGCTTCGTAGGCAGAACGGCAGCCAGCGTCAAACTGTGCCTGTACGGCTTCCACCACCACGATGGCATCGTCCACCACGGTGCCTATCACCAGCACCAACGCAAAGAGGGTGAGCATGTTGAGCGAGAAGCCGATGGCATACAGCACCGCCAAGGTGCCCACAAGCGACACGATGATGGCAATGGCGGGGATGAACGTGGAACGCAGACTCTGCAGGAACAGGTACACCACGAGCACCACCAGGAGCATGGCTTCAAACAGGGTGTGCAGCACACTCTTTATCGACGCGTCGAGGAAGTCTTTCTTCGATTCCAGGTCTTCTATCTTCACGCCGGGGGGCAGCTCCTTGCGTATCTCTGCCACTTCGCGGTCTATCTCCTTGATAATCTCATTGGCATTCGAACCCGACACCTGGTTTATCATGATGTTCACGCCGGGATGGCCGTCGGTCTCGTTGATGTTGTTGTAGTTCTGCGAACCGAGTTCCACTCTTGCCACATCGCCTATGCGCAGCACGTCGCCGTTGGGCAGTGAGCGTATCACCATGTCTTCGTAGCCTTGCTCTTCTTCATAGCGGCCGCGGTATTTCAGCACGTATTGGAAGGTGTTCTCCGAGTCGGCACCCAGTGTGCCGGTTGCTACTTCCACGTTCTGCTCGTCAAGCACCTTGTTTATGTCGGCGGGGGTGAGCCCGTAGCTCGCCATCTTCTGCGGATCCAGCCAGATGCGCATCGAGTAGTCGGCGCCTATCACGTTCACCTCGCCCACACCGGATATGCGCGAGAGGCGGGGCTCTATGTTTATCTTCGTGTAGTTGGCAAGGAAGGTGCGGTCGAAGGTGTCGTCAGAACTGTAGATGGTGAGCTGCTTGATGTTGCTCGTCTGGCGCTTGCGCACCGTAAGGCCGCCCTTCACCACATCGCTCGGCAGACGGCCCTGCACGGTGGCGGCGCGGTTCTGCACGTTCACCATGGCCATGTTGGGGTCGGTGCCCTGGCGGAAAAAGACGCTGATGTTGGCATTGCCGGTGTTCGAGGCCGTCGACGACATGTACATCATGCCTTCCACACCGTTGATGGCTTCTTCCAATGGCACAATCACGCTCTTCTGCACCGTCTCGGCATTGGCACCGGTATAGGTGGCGTTCACACGCACCGTAGGGGGCGCTATCTCGGGGAATTGCTCCAAGGCGAGGCGGGAGAGGCCGATGATGCCTAAGAGCACCATCATCACGGAAATGACGCCCGACAGGATGGGGCGGTCTATGAAGGTGTTTATTTGCATACGGTCAGTCCTTCTTTCAATAGTCCGGCTCCTTCGGCCACAATCGTGTCGCCCACGGCGAGGCCTTCTTCCACAATATAGCTATGGCCGTCGTTGCGAGGATACAGACGCACGGCGGCGGCTTGGGTCTTTCCGTTCACCACGCGGTACACGAAGGTGCGGTTCTGGAGTTCGTAGGTGGCTTCCTGCGGTATCGTGATGCAGTCGTGACGGTGCGTGGGCAGTATCACCGTGCAGCTGCCGCCGTTGTGAAGCACGCGATTGCCGTTGCCGAAGGTGGCGCGTACCGTCACGGCACCCGTCGACTCTTCCACCGTGCCGCTGAGGGCACTGATACGGCCCTCGCTCTTGTAGTCTTCGCCGTTGCCTAAACGCAGACGCACCATGGGGGCGTGCGAGAGGAAGGCTTCGGTCGAACCGTAGTCGCGCACCAGGTCGAGGGCTTCGTTGTCGGAAATCGAGAAATAGGCATACATCTCATGGTCGTCGGCCACCGTCACAAGGGGCTCGGTAATGCCGCTGCTCACCAACGAACCTACATGCCACGGGATCATGGAGGCGACACCGTTCACCGGACTGCGCACCACGGTGTAGCCGAGGTTGTGCTCGGCTTCCACTTCCTTCGCCTTGGCCTGCATAAGGGCGGCCTCGGCTTCGTGGAGCGCATTGAGACTCGTCTCCACGGAGTAGCTCGACACCACGTTGCTTTCCATCAGCTTCTTCTCGTGGTCGTAGTTGAGTCGGGCGGTGGCAAGCTTGGCCTCGCACATCTTGCGGGCGGCGGTGGCGTCTTCCTTCGCCATCTGGTAGGGTGTCTGGTCTATCACAAACAGCACCTGGCCCTGCGACACCTTGTCGCCCTCGTTGATGAGGATACGCGTAATCTTGCCGGTCACCTGCGGACGGATTTCCACAATCTGGCAACCGGTGAGACGGGCACTGTACTCGTGGTAGAGCGTCACGTCTTCACGTGCCACTACCATGGTCTTGTTTTTTATCTGGTCTTTCGACTTCGGCTTCTCACCTTTTTCTGCACACGATAGCAGCACTGCGCAGGTGAGCAGGCCGAAAAAGGCTTTCCATGGGGAAACAAAAAGATATTTCATATTCTTTTTGACGTTTCTGTGCTTGATTTGTTTAATATGTAAACACATTAATGGCATTCAAGCGGGCTTTTTACGAAAAAAAAGCATCCTTCAAGGGGATGCTCTTTCTATGAATCGCAAAGTGCTTATTTCACCAACACTTTCTTGCCGTTGTGGATGTAGAGACCGTGGGTGGGATGTACCACTTCCATACCTTGCAGGTTGTAGTACTTGCCGTCGCCTTGAGGCAGGGTGACGGTCTCTATACCGGCGTCATCGAACTCCAGCGTATAGACGGCCTCGTTGTTGCCGCCTATCACTAAGTAGCCTTTTCCGGCAGGCACTTCATAGCCCGCTGTGGTGCGGTAGAATCCTATCACGCCGTTCACATACTTCAAACCGTAGTGGTTGCCGTTGGATACCACAGGCTCGGCAGATGCCTTCAGCAGATTGCCCGTCAAGGGTGTGGCATTTTCGTCAACAGTAAAGGTGTGTGTGCCGTTTACACCCCACAGGATGACCACGTCACCGGCAGCTGCTTTTTCCACCACCGAGAGGGTGACGGTCGTCTCGTTCACGGCACTCACCATATAGGCCCTGACGTTGTCGTTGGCGGTGAAGTCGATGCCTTTCTGAAGCCAGAAGGTGGCCCAGTTGGCTTCTGTAATCTCCGTTTCCACCGTTTCTTGTGCCATAGCTGGCAATATGGACAGCATAGCAAAGATGATTGTGTAAATTTTCTTCATATCTTATCTTATCGTATTGTTAAATTCGCTCGTTTACGGGCTCGCATATCTATTCGGGCAAGTCGCTTGTGAAATTATTGCAACAGCAGATTTTGCGAGTTAGGGCTACAAAGTTAATAAAAACCTTGATATGTAAGGATATTTTAGACGAATAAATGTTTTTTTTCTTTATTTTCCTGAATATGCGGCCATAAATCGAAGCGATTGTTCCAGCATTTCCAATTTTGGCATTGCAAAACCTGCTTCGCGTGCCTTGGCTATCGGACGCGTGTAGAGATACGCTATTTCCATCGCGCGGTGGTTGTCCCAGTCTAAACGCATACTGGGCATACAGGGCACCATGGCACGAGTGACGGAAATCATTTTGTCCGCAAAACTGACATCAATACCTTTCACGCCAAGATGAATGGCGGCTCCTATCACTTCCTGCATTTGGGCGCGTATCAGGGGCTCTGTCTCCTTCCCGAGCAGTTGCTGGGTGTGGGCATGTAAAAGCACGCTCATGCCGTTGAAGGGCATGTTCCATACGGCTTTCTTCCAGCGGGCTTCGTGGTATTCCATCTCGTGGGCCTCAATGCCGCAGGCGTTGAAGTCGTCAACTACTTGTGTCAAAACACTTGCGTTGCGTCCACTGTAGTTGCCTATGTTGATGCTGCCGTTGCACTCGTGTTTCAAATGGCCGGGACCGGTCTTCGCACAGCAGATGAAGGCTATGCCGGCGGCGCACTGCACGTCGGGGAGGCATGCCTGGAGGTCTCCCTCCATACCGATGCCGTTCTGTACCAGTATCACGAGGGTGTGTGCATGGAGCAGGGGTGGGAGTAGGGTGGGGAGCAGGTGGTTCTGTGTCGTCTTCAGGCATACCAGTACCACGTCGCACTGCGGCATGTCGGTTGTCTGACTGTACACATGTATGGGGTCAAGGTGGAAATCGCCGTTGCAGGAGTCTATTTGCAGTCCGTGCGCTTTCACATATTCATAGTCGCTGTGATGCAAAAAATGTACTTCGTTGCCGCCGAGTGCCAACCGTCCGCCGTAGTAACCGCCGACGGCTCCTGTGCCTACTATTCCGTATCTCAGTCTCATCTTATAAAGCTGTTGATGTTTTTCCTATTTTGTCCACTTCCGCAGAAGTTTCTTGTTCATTGCTATCATGTTGCGGCGTTGGTGGGTGATACTCATGCGCCACGTGCTGATTTCATTGAAGAATTCGCATATCGTGCTCTGAAGACGGTTGGGCACCACTTCGGCATTGTCGTCAGAATCGGGATTCACCACCATGCGCATGCCGTGCTCCACAATCTCCACATCCACGTCGGTACCCATAATCAGGGGGTCGCCGTCGTAGTGCACGGGACCTTCTTGGGCACGGTGTATGTGTACGCGTTTGGCAGTAAACGTCTTCACCTTCACGCTCTTGTTCAGTGTCTTGTTCATCAGGTCGAAACTGATGTGGGCGGCGTCGAGCAGGTCGAAGGGCTCTATCACTATCACGTCGAGCAGACCGTCGCTCATCGAGGCCTGCGGGGCTATGTAGGCGTTGTTGCCGTATTGCGAGGCATTGGCGCATGCCACAAGGTAGGCCTCGTAGCGATGGCGGCCGCTCTCGTCTTCTATCGTATAGGTTTCGGGCTGGTAGCGCAGCCCTTCAAGCAGCACGTTTTCTATGTATTTGGCGGGACCGCGGCGTGTGCTCTCCGAGAATTTCTGACTGATAAAGGCGTCGAACCCCATGCCGCAGGTGCAGAAGAAGGGCTTCCCGTTGATGGTACAGTAGTCGAGCGTCTTGATGCAGTGGCGGTTCAGTATATCTAAGGAACCTTTTATGCTGATGGGGATGTTGAGATGGCGGGCCAGACCGTTGCCCGAACCGCAGGGCAGGATGCCGAGGGCGGTTTCCGTGTTGATAAGGCCGCAACCCACCTCGTTCACCGTGCCGTCGCCGCCCACTGCCACCACAATGTCCACTCCGTCTTGGGCGGCGCGTGCAGCTATCTCGCATCCGTGACCGGCATATTCGGTGGTGACAATTTCGTGCGTGAACAGCGAGTGGTCCAGGGTTTCCTCTATCATTAGGGGAATACCTGTCTTCTCCTTTGTGCCCGAGATGGGATTCATTATGAATAGCACCTTCGTCATTGTCCGTTTTTCTTTACAATCTGATTCCGCTGCAAATATAAATAATAAAATTGAGATTGCAGCCCTGCGAAGGAAAAAACCGAAAAATATTTTTTCTCTGCAACTGCAATTTCAGCCTGCAAAAGGGGCATAGCCGTCACGGCTATGCCCCTCACCATAAATGTGTAAAGGTGGGTTCTATTCATTATGTCGAGGCGATTTTTGTCTTTTAGTCGAGGGCAAAGTGTAAGTTTCAGAAGGCGTGTAGCGGG
>CAJONT010000024.1 GCA_905235975.1 uncultured Prevotella sp. | reverse complement strand
GTCTCATTGGTGGCGTTTAGCTGGGCTATACCTTGGGTCACACCCTGGCAGATGTAGTCGAAATGGGGCGTCTCACCGCGTATCACGCAACCCAGGATAATCACTGCGTCAAAATCCTTCAGCGTCATCTGATGAGCCCCGTATATCAGCTCAAAACTGCCCGGCACGGTCTTCACATGGATGTTCTCCGGAAGGGCGCCGTGACGCTCAAGGGTGTCTACCGTACCTTTCAAAAGGGCATCCGTAATGGTGTTGTTCCATTCGGCCACCACGATGCCAAAGCACATGTTGCTCGCATCAAGGCGTTTGTCACCTTCAAGGTCTTCGACATGATATAGTTCTGTGGCCATATTTATTTGGTCAGATATTCAATGTATTTGTCAACATCGCTCTGAGAAGGCGACTGAAGGTATTTCTCCTTTATCTGCTTGAACAGGGCGAGGGCCTCGTCGTTCTTCTTCTGGTCAATCAGAATGATGCCGGCCTTCTGGAGTGCCATGGGCGATACACTGTTGTTCACACCGTCCTTCGTGGCGGAATCTGCCATCTTGGCAGCCTTCTTGAACAGGTCGACAGCCTTGTCATACTGCTTTACATTGGCATAGGCATCACCCATTGCCATTACTGACAACGGACTGATAATCAAATCGTTGGCAGTGTCGAATTTATCAAGATATTTAACAGCCTCTTCCCACTTCTCAAGCTTGGCATAGCTCAGTCCGGCATACAGGTTGGCCAGGTTGCCGGCCTTCGTGCTGCTGTAATCGTTTGCCAACTGGATAAGACCGGGAGTGCCCAGACTGTCTCCTTTCAATGCTTTGTCATAGTCCTGTGCTGCGAACAAATCCTGACACTTGGCAAGACTCGTACTTGCCTTCTCGTTGCGGTTTGCACGATAGTTGTTCCACAGCATCACAGCGATTACCACCACTATGATGGCTGCCAGTCCGGCAATAAGCTGTTTCTTGTACTTGTCGAAGAAAATCTCCGACTTGGTGAGTACTTGTGTAATCTCTTCCTGACCCTTCGTCTGGGTCTTGTTCTGTTTTTTAGCCATTATTGTTGTACAGTTTTTTTTGAATGTCCTTGAATCGGCGTGCCAACGCATGATGTGACCATGCAATTTGGCGACGCAAAATTAGTTATTTTATCGCATATACTGAAATTTATTAACCACTTTTTTCGTTTTTACATCAGAAATCACCTAACTTTGCATGGTTTTTGTGAGCCTTATTATGTACTGCACATGGTTTTGAGGAAAATCTCCATACTGAACTACAAGAATATTGAGGCGGCTCAATTGGAGCTGTCGCATAAGGTGAATTGTCTCATCGGCGACAATGGGGTGGGGAAGACAAATTTCCTCGACGCCCTTTACTTCCTCTCTTTCTGCCATAGCGCTTTTCAATCGGTCGATTCGCAGACGATTATGCACGACCGCGACCTCTTTGTCATTGAGGGGGAGTATGCCAATGAGCGCGAGGAACCCGAAATCATCTATTGCGGCATGAAGAGAGGACAGAAAAAACACTTCAAACGCAACAAAAAGGAGTACAAGCGCCTCTCGGCCCACATAGGTCTCATTCCCCTTATCATGGTCTCACCCGCCGACATTGCTCTTATCGATGGGTATAGTGAAGAGCGGAGAAAATTCATGGATGTGGTTATCGCACAATACGACCATTCCTACATCGATGCGCTCAATGCCTACAACAAGGCGCTGCAACAGCGCAATGCGCTTCTCAAACAGGAGGAAGAGCCTGATGCAATGCTACTTGACATCTGGGAGAGGGAGATGGCGCGTGAAGGCACCCGTATTTTTGAGGCCAGGAGTGCTTTCATAGCCGAATTCGAAAACGTCTTCCAGGAAATTTACAGCCGCATTGCTCAGTCACGCGAACAGGTGGGAGTTCACTATGTGTCGCATGCGCAGAGGGGTGACCTGCTCGAGGTGATTCAGCGCGACAGGATGAAAGACCGCATCGTAGGGTATTCTCTGCACGGCATGCATCGTGACGACCTGGAAATGTTTCTCGACGGATACCCTATGAAAAGGGAGGGCAGTCAGGGGCAGCGAAAAACCTTTGCCATCGCTCTGAAACTGGCACAGTTCGACTTCCTGAGGCGTACCGCCAGCAAGACGACGCCCATCCTTCTGCTCGATGACATCTTCGACAAACTGGATGCGTCAAGGGTGGAACAGATTGTGAGACTCGTCTCCGGTGAGGACTACGGACAAATCTTCATTACCGATACCAACCGGCAGCATATCGATTCTATTCTCAGGGCCGGGAATAGCCACTATAAACTCTTTCTCGTTGAAAATGGAAAGATAACACTGGGAGAGGAAAGCTATGTTCAAGCGTAAACCTACTTCACTCGCCGATGTGGTCGCGATGTACCTGCGTGAGTCGGGCATGGAGACGCCTCTGCTGCAAGTCAGGCTCCTCGATGCCTGGGATACTGTAGTGGGGCACATCGTGGCTAAATACACTGTCGACAAGAAAATCTATAACCAGACGCTCTTCGTCAGGTTGAACAACCCTGCCCTCAAAGCCGACCTTATGATGATGAAGTCGCAACTCGTGAGGCGGCTTAATCAAGAGGCAGGCGGCTATGTGATTGCGGATATTCGCTTCACATAACCGCCTGCCTCATGCGCAGGGCGAAGGGGACGCCCCTATTTCTTCGATTTCTTGTCTGTCTCGCTCAACTTAGGCCATGATGCGTTGTCGGTAAACACCTTCAAGCCCTTTCTCACATCGGGGTCGTCGCGATTCAAGTATTCCATCCATGCCTGCTCGTCGAGCATGTTGTAGATGATGCGGCTGTTCAGGTAGCTCTCTAACAGGCGACGTGACTTGGCCACCATAAGGTTGCGACGCTGCAGACCGTTCTTGTCGGCATAGGCTACAAATTTCTCCACAAGGTCTTGCTTGGTAAGGTGGGCAAGTAGCTCTGGCATCGTTTCGTAATTCTTCAGCTCTTCACGGTGCTCGTCGGTATATTCGAAGGCATACTGCTGTATCAGTCCGCTCATCGCTGCCTCCTTGTAGTAAGAGGTCATGCCAGTGGTGTCTTCAGGCACAAAATAGTCGGGGGTGATGCCGCCGCCGCCATAAACGGTTCTGCCTATGCTGGTGTGGTACTTGGGACCCTCATGCTTGATGCTGTCTTCAGAGAAAAACTCTCCATGGGCGTAGCGCTGCAATATGTCGTCTTCGTATTCCTTGTCTTTGCCGTCGGTGTAGGGCTTTTGGATGCACCGACCCGATGGGGTGTAGTAACGGGCTATGGTGAGGCGAAGCAGACTGCCATCGGTGAAATCAAGCTGGTTCTGTACCAAACCCTTGCCGAAAGAGCGACGCCCGATGATGGTGCCGCGGTCGTTGTCTTGAATGGCACCGGCGAAAATCTCGGCGGCCGAAGCGGAATTTGCATTCAGCAGTACCACAAGGGGCACGTCTTGATAGGAACCGCGACCGGTGCTCATGTACGACTGGCGGGGCTGCTTGCGGCCTTCTGTGTAGACGATCAGACGGTTCTTGGGCAGAAATTCGTCAGCTATCTGGATGGCGCTTGCCATCAGACCGCCGTTGTTGTCGCGGAGGTCTATCATAAGGTTCTTGAAACCGCTCTGCGACAGTTCGGCAAGTGAGGAAAGCACCTCGCCGAAGGTGTTCTCACCGAAGTTCTTTATACGGATGTAGCCTGTCTCGTCGTCAAGCATGTAGGTGGCACTCACGCTGTGTGTCACAATGTCGTCGCGGGTCACTTCAAAGGTCTTCACGCCTTGTTGCTTGCCGCGCAAGATGCCGATTTTCACCTTCGTCCCTTTCTTGCCCTTCAGGCGGTGCATGGCCTCTGCATTGGTCACTTCCTTGCCCACAAAGGGCTTGCCGTCCACAGCCACGAGCTTGTCGCCTGCCAGTATGCCGGCACGGTCGGCAGGACCGTTCTTTATCACGTTCTGTATGCGCAGGGTGTCGTTTCGTATCACAAATTCCACACCTACTCCCGAGAAAGAACCCTTGAGGTCGTCGGTGGCCATCTGCACCTCATCGGCACTGATATACACTGAATGGGGATCCAACTCAGCAAGTATCAGCGGCATGGCTTTCTCTACCAAGTCGTCTATATTCACGCTGTCCACATACTGGTCGTCGATGATGTGCAGCAGGTTGTTCAGACGGTTACTGCCCGAATTGATGATGTTCAGTTTGTTGCCGGAGAAATGGCTCGTGTAGAACGTGCCTATCAATATGCCGATAACCGTACATACGGCCATCAGAATGGGCATTAAACGGGGTGACTTATTCAGATTCATTCTCTTCTATATTTAAATAGATCGTTTCTATTTGGGCACGCTCAAGCAACTTGATGCCGTCGTCGAGGCGGTATTTCTCTCCATACACCACTCGTTTGATGCCTGCCTGGATGATGAGCTTGGCACATTCTATACAGGGCGAGGCCGTTACATAGAGGGTGGAGCCGTCGCTGTTGTTGTTGCTGCGTGCCAGCTTCGTAATGGCATTGGCCTCGGCATGCAGCACATAGGGCATTGTCACATTGTTGGCATCCTCGCACACATTCTCAAAACCGCTCGGCGTACCGTTGTAGCCGTCGCTGATAATCATCTTGTCTTTCACCACAAGGGCTCCCACTTTACGACGCACACAGTAGCTGTTCTCACTCCATATCCGCGCCATGCGCAGGTAGCGCTTGTCTAAGAGATGTTGATTCTCACTTACGTTCATCTTTCTTGCTCTTCGCTTTCTTTTTCTTGGGGGTGTTTGCTGGGGATATGCCATTGCGGCGAAGCAGGGCTTGGATGGTGGGCTCGCCGCCGCGGAAACGCTTGTAGAGGGTCATCGGATGCTCGGTGCCGCCTTTCGAGAGCACTTCGTTGCGGAAACGGGTGGCGGTGGCACGGTTGAAAATGCCTTCACGGCGGAATACGGAGAAGGCGTCGGCATCGAGCACTTCTGCCCACTTGTAACTGTAGTAGCCGGCAGCATATCCGCCCGCCATGATGTGGGAGAACTGCACGGTCATACAGGTGTCGGGGAGCTGCTTGAAGAGCATGGCCTTCTCCCATGCTTTCTTCTCAAAAGCGAGCAGATCGCCGCTGAAGGGCTCCTTCAGGGTGTGGTAGGCCATGTCGAGCAGACTGAAACTCACTTGGCGCATACAGGCATAGGCGCAGTTGAAGTTGCGGCTCCTTATGATGCGTCTTATCAAATCGTCGGGGATGGGCTCGCCTGTTTCATAGTGGAAGGCAAAGGTGCGGAGAAACTCTTTCTCTATCGAGTAATTCTCCATAAACTGCGAGGGCAGTTCCACAAAGTCCCAACTCACGTTCGCGCAAGCCATGCTCGCAAAACGGGTGTTGGAGAATATGCTGTGCAGGGCATGGCCGAACTCGTGCAGGAAGGTCTCCACCTCGCCAAGAGTCAGCAGACTTGGCTTCTCGGCCGTGGGCTTCGTGAGGTTCATCACAATACTCACATGCGGACGGTGGTTCACTCCCCGGCGGTCTATCCACTGGTCGCGGTAGTTCGTCATCCAGGCTCCGCCCTGCTTGCCCTTGCGGGGGTGGAAGTCGGCATAGAGCACTGCTAAGTAGCTCCCATCTTCATCGAATACCTCATAGGCCTTCACGTCGGGGTGGTATACAGGGATGGTCGCGTTTTCCTTGAAGGTGATGCCGTAGAGACGGGTGGCAAGGGAGAAGACGCCGTTTATCACATGGTTCAGCTCAAGATAGGGACGCACCATCTCCGCGTCGATGTTGTATTTCATCATGCGAAGCTTGTGCGAATAGTAGCTCATGTCCCATGGCTCCAATACAAAATCCTTACCCTCCAGCTTGTGGGCTGTCTTTTCTATCTCTTGCAACTCCTTTATCGCTTTCGGACGGTAGGCGGTGAGCAAATCGTTGAGTAGTTTGTAAACGTTTCGCTTGTTGCTGGCCATACGCTTCTTCAGCACATAGTCGGCATAGCTGCTGAAACCTAAAAGTTGCACGGTTTCAAGGCGCAGGTTCACGATGCGCTTGCATATCTCGATGTTGTTCTCGCTGTTCTCATGGGTGCAGATGGTGTTGAAGCCCATATAGAGTTTCTCGCGAAGGTTGCGACGCGTGCTGTACTGCATGAATGGGGTGTAGAGTGGGGCGTCCAATGTGATTACCCAGCCGTCGAGACCGCGTTCCTTTGCCTCGGCCTCGGCTGCATCCAACAGGGTAGGGGGCAGACCGTCGATGTCGGCTTCGTCGGTCAGGTGCAGGAAGAAGGCTTTGCGTTCCTTCAGCAGGTTCTGTGAGAACATCAGTCCCAGCAGACCGCCTTCTTCGCTCAGTTCACGCAATCGCTGCTTGCCGGCTTCGTCAAGAAGGGCGCCGCTGCGCACCAAACCGTCGTAACTGTCGTCCAGAAGTTTCTTCTCTTCCAATGTCAGGGCGCGGTGGTGGCGGTGTACATATCGCACACGCTCAAAGAACAGCGGGTTCAGACGTATGTCGTTGGAGTGTTGGGTGAGTATGGGGTCCAATTCTTGCGCCAGGGCTTCCATCTCATCGTTGCTATCCGCACTCATCAGATTGAAAAACACCGATGATACGCGATCCAAAAGACCATAGTAATAGTCCTTTTCTTCGTTCTCATTCAACAAGGTGTTGTCGAAAGTGGGACGGGCGGGGTTGTGGATGATTTCGTCAAACTCCTCGCGCTCACGTCGGATGCCTTCCAAAAAGGCTTCTTTGTAGTCGCACATCTCTATGCGGTCGAAGGGGGCCGTGTGGTGAGGTGTGCCGTAAGGCTCAAAAAAGGGATTCTTTCTCTCTCTTTGGTCAGATTTTATTTCTGTCATTTTTCTCGTTTTCCTGATAGGAGGGGTTAGAGGCCAGCACATGCGCATTCCTGACATTGCAGGCATTTCATGCTTAGCCTTACAGAGGGCTTGCTGCTTTTCGCTCAAGGTAGTGCAAAGATACATATTTTTCATCTATCTGCATCATCTTGTTCGTCTTTTTATTAAAACTTAACCAACTCCGTGGCCTCAACCAAGCAAAAATGAGGCAATCGGCAAAAAAAAATCGAATTCGTTTCTCCGTCTCTTTATTTTTGCTTAATTTTGTATGTTTTTGTTAATTTTCTAAATGTATTTACTATGATAAAGTATATTTCCATCTTTGCTGTTCTTTTATGCTGCGCGACAATGTCTGTGGATGCACAAATCCAACGGGGATATGTAAAGACGAAAGGTCATATCGACAGAGGGAAACATGTAAAGGGACAACTGATTGGTGGTGCCACGATTAAAGTGAGAGGGCAGAAAGAGGTCTTTAGTCCCGACGACGGTAGCTTCTCGTTCGAAACAACCGACTCTGTCTTTTTCATCGAGAGTGTAAGGAGGGTCGATTTCGAACTACTTAACATGGATGTATGCCGCAGTCAACGCTATTCGCCCGATTACCTCATGATTACGATTGTTCCGCCGAGACAGCAGATGCTGGACCGTATGGTGGCCACGAATCAAGTGAGGAAAATCTTCAATCTCCAATACGAGAAACTTAAAGCTGATGTGCAAAGTTCAAATGCCAGTCCTGAGGAAAAAAACAGACGACTCGTTGAAATCAACCAGCAGTTGATGGATGAAGAGAGTATCATCGAACTCTTGGCGAAACATTATGCCTCAATCGATTATGACATGGTCGATGATTTCTACTGCACGATCTACGACTGCATTGAGAGTGGACAGCACCAGAAGGCAGAATCGCAGCTGGCTGAACGTGGTGACATACAGTCGCAAGTGGAGGTCTTTGCACATCGGCCTCCCACCGACGCCAAAGAGGCAAAGAAAATAAGGGACGAACTGCAGGGACGCTGCTGTGCCTATTATCAGTTGGCGCTCTTCCACCATCAGCTGGAGCAGGCGGCTCACTATCTCGAACTGCAAGCGGCTATCGATCCCACCAATCTCGTATGGCAGAATCAGGCGGGTACCTTTATTGAGGAGTATCTCAACGACTATGAAAGAGCCATGCCTTTCTATGAGCGTTGTCTTGCGGAAGGCAAAAGACAGTTCGGCGAGAACAACGAGGTGGTGGCGACAGCTTTGTACCACTTGGGTGGTGTATACGAAAATCGTAGGAAATACAACACAGCGCTCGATTATTACAAAAAGGCAGCGGCAATCCAATCCGAATTCTATTCGCCCGACCATATCGACGTCGCTATGTCTTACAACGGCATTGGGTCGGCGTCTTTTAAGAACAACGACATCGACGGCGCGGTGAATGCTTACAAGAAAGCCCTCCCTATCTTCGAGGAGACGCTGCCCCCCGACCATCCCAACATTGCCGCCGGCTATTATAACCTTGCCATGATCTATGAGAAAAAGGGTGATTTTGCCGAAGCCGTGGAGAATTTCAACCAGGCACTCCGTATACAGGAAAAGAATCTGGGAAAGAAACATCCTGAAGTGGCTGTCACCCTAAGCAAAATTGGATTGGCATATCTCCGTCAAGACAAAAATGAAGATGCGCTGAGCGCTTTTCAGAAGTCGCTGGCCATCACACAGCGCTTGGTGGGCGACAACCATCTCAACACGGCGCTTGCCTACAACAACATTGCCAAGGCGTATTACAACATGAAGAATTACAACAGTGCATTGGAATACTTGAATAAAAGTCTTGCCGTAAGGGAGAAACTGCTGAAACCCAATCACCCCGACATTGCAACAAACTACAGTGAGATGGGCAGTGTCTATGCCGCGATGGGGGATACCGATAAGGCGACTGAGTGGTTTCAAAAAGCCAATGCCATCGATGGACAACAGCATGGCGGTGCGCTTGCCGACTATGCCAGCAAGTACTCTTCGCAAGCTCGTAATTATATAAATAAAGGTAATTATGCGGAGGCCATTCAGGCGTATAAGCTGGCGCTGAATGAAAAAGAAAAGGTCAAGGGGCAGATCCATCCCGATGTGGCTACTTGCTACAATAATGTGGGTTATGCTTATTCCCTCACTGGTGATTACGATAAGACGCTCGATTATTATCTCAAAGCTTTGAACATTCGTGAAAAGACAATGAAAGCTGATGATGCGGTGATGGCCGATTCTTACTACAATGTAGGTTGTGCCTACTTCAACACTGGCAATGATGACAAGGCTTTGGAGTATTTGCTCAAGGCAATGCCCATCTTCGAGAAAACGCAAGGGGCTGACAGCCGTTCTGTGGGTTCTTTGTACTTTAACATAGCTGCCATATATCAGGGGACGGGACAGAATGCGGAAGCGCTTACGTATTACAAAAAGGCATTGCCCGTTCTCGAAAAGTCCCTCGGTGCCGACCATCCCGACACGGTGGAAACAAGAAAGATGGTGAAAGAACTGTCTAATTGAGACTACGCGGGGCCCTTCCCTCAATGATGGCTTGTTAGGAGGTGCTCCAATTGGCTTATGCAAAAACCGCCGCGCCATAACGTGGCAAGGCCTTCCTCGCTCAGTGCATGCAACGCGTGCGATACATTCAGCCGACTTTCGCCTATCAGATGTGCCAGGGTGGTCATCTTGATGTCGACAGTCTTTTCGCCAACGGGCACTAAACAGCGCTCCGCCACAAAACGGGCAATCTTTTCCTTGATGCCTTGGGGGGGTGTATGCCACACCTGTCTGCTCAGACGTTGTGCGTGTGTAGTGTAGATGTTAAGCAGGTTGAGACGGAACACTTCAAACTGGTTGGCAAGGGTTACTACATCTTCCTTGCCGATGCGGAAAATGCGGCATGACGTTTCTGCCTGATAGGTGCGCGAATAACGGGGATTGAGGCCGAAAAGACGTTCTGGCTCTATCGTCCACGGAGCTGAAAGATGCTCGCAAAGGCTGTACGAATGGTCGTCAGACTCACCGGTGGCCGACAGAGTGCCCGCTGTGATGAAAAAAATACCGTCGGAGCGCTCGCCTTCTGCGGCTATCAGTTCCTGAGCTGCTACATTGCTGAAGTCGAAGCGTGTGTGCCCCACCACTTGTTCGAGGTCGCTGTGACTCATGCCCTGAAAGAGGGGCTGGGCCAGCAACGTCTCATACATATTCAGGCGAGGCTCCATATACGGCTATTGTTGTATCTTAGATTGCAGGTTGGGCGAGTACCATGTCTCATTCTCGCAACTGTCCGACGAGTAGATGAAGTAGGCCATCAGTTCTTTATGGCGTGACAGTACCTCGATGGCACTGTCCTTGCCCATTACCATAAACGAGGTGGCGTAGGCATCGGCGGTGGCACAGTCGGGGGCGAGCACTGTGGCAGAGAGCAGTGTGTGCTGCACAGGCTTGCCGGTGCGCGGGTCTATTGTGTGGGCCACTTTCTTGTTGCCCTGATAGTAGAAGTTGCGGTAGTTGCCGCTGGTGGCCATTGCAATGTCGGTCACGTTCAGTATGGTCTGTATCTCGTTCGATGTGGCAAGGGTGTCGTCGGTGGGCACCGTCACGCCGATGTGCCAGGGGAGACGCTTGTCACTCACTCCTTTTGTCACAATCTCTCCGCCTATCTCCACCATGTAGTTCATGATGCCTAACTTGTCAAACATACGGGCCACCATGTCGCTGCCGTATCCCTTGGCCACCGCACTGCAGTCGAGTTGGATGCGGGCGTCGGCCTTTTTCACTCTCTTTCCTGACGTGAGCGATACTTTGTGGTAACCCACCAACTCCAGCAGACTGTCAATGGCCTCGTCGGTAGGCTGGGTGTCGTGCTTGAAGCCGAAGCCCCACGCATTCACCAAGGGAGCCACGGTGATGTCGAAAGCACCGTGCGTGTCGTCGGATATTTGCATCGACTTCTTAAACACCTCGGCAAACATGGCGTCTACAACCACGTCCTCGTTACGGTTCACCTTGCTGATGATGCTCTTCTCGTTGAAGGGCGAGAGGGAGGCATCTACCTTGTTCAACATCTTCTCTATCTCTTTCTGGAGGTTCTTGTCATACTGATAGGTGATATTGTAGGTGGTGCCGAAGATGAATCCATGGTCGTGCTGATAAGCAGCATCATGCTGCTGACGGATTACATACACGGTGCCAAGGATGAGAAACAGCAGGAAGGGTAATTGCCACAGCCAGCGTCTCTTTTTGTTCTTTTCTTTCGATTGCTCGCTCATGCTTATATGTCTATTGTCACATTGAATGTTCCGCCCATGCGCGTGTTGCCGGCTTTGCCGTAACCGGGCACATACCACACATTGCCCAACGGACCGTTGTCATAGGATATCCTGCGACGGTATCTCGCCGACCAGCCCAGATGAAACGGTCCCCATATCTTGGCATCTACGCCTGCCACCAATTCGGCCCAATGATAGTTGCACGACACATCGTCGACATCGTAGGCACTGATATCCTTCCATATAGGGTCTTTTACACCGGGATGGTGCACGTCGTATTTGAAACTGCTGAATCCATAGCGCACACCAACATATATCCGGTTCACATCGTGCTTCTGCTTCATCATGTTGAAGTCTACACCAATCCTGAAATAAGGTGCCGAAGAACTGTAGCTTATCTTGCTCACTGCATCGTCATGGTCGGCCTTGCCTATACCTGCTTCGACGATGGGGAAGTATTTGTCTCTCAGATTGATGCGAAGGGCAGCCTCATATTGCCCGTAGTCGCTCACTGCCTTCTGAATGGCACCGGCCAAATCGACCGACACGGCGAACCCGCGGAACAGCGACACCTTGACCGTATCCTCCGCCACGGCCATGCGTTTCTGGCCGTAGAGACTGAGGGTCGACAGTAGGGCGGCCACACTAATCAAGAACCTTGAAGTGGAGCGTAATGTTTGTACGGGTCGTATCATAGTCTACTCGGGGGTTTGACAAGACAACTGAGTCAATACTGTGGTGGGTACAGCTCAGACCGGTAATCTCATGAAAGTAGATGGGGGCGCATTCCACCGACTCAAAGTGGGGCATGTCGCGCTTCTCCACAACGAGGGTGTCGTTGATGCTTCGCAGCTGGGTGTCGGTGCGTGTCAGGAAATAGATGTCGCGGTCCTGGGTGTAGCTCACACGCAGCCATGCACTTCCCACGTTCGTCAGACGGTTCAGAAGCAGGGTGTCGGTGCCGTCGGAGCGACGCGTGCGGATGCTGAGCGTGTCGTTGAACTTGCCGCTGCCGTCGTTGAGCGACAACTTGAGGTACACGACGTTGTTCAGCGGACAGTCGACGGTGGAACAAGATGCCATGAACGCCACTGCCGTCAGCAATACGGCTACTATTTTTCGCATCGCAGCGTCTCCTCTATCTGATAGTCGTTGCGTGTGGATGATGAACGGCTTATAAGATCGCCGATGAAACCCGCCAAGAACAACTGGGTTCCTATGATCATCATCGTCAGCGACAGGTAGAAGTAGGGCGAATTGGTCACCAGCGGACGGGGCGTGCCGTGAGCAAGCGCAATGAGCTTGGCGGCGCCTATCACGATGGCTGCCAACAATCCCAAAATGAACATGAGGGTGCCCAGGAAACCGAATACATGCATCGGCTTGCGGCCGAAACTGCTAAGGAACCACAGCGTCATCAAGTCGAGGTAGCCGTTCACAAAGCGGTTCAAACCGAATTTCGACTTGCCGTACTTGCGGGCCTGGTGATGTACCACCTTCTCGCCAATCTTCTCAAAACCGGCGTTCTTTGCCAAATAAGGGATGAAACGGTGCATCTCACCATACACTTCGATGTTCTTTACCACATCTTTCCGGTAGGCCTTCAGACCGCAGTTGAAGTCGTGAAGGTTCTTGATGCCGCTCACTGAGCGCACTGTGGCATTGAACAGCTTGGTGGGAATGGTCTTCGACAGTGGGTCGTAGCGCTTTTGCTTGTAGCCTGAGACAAGGTCGTAGCCGTCCACCGTGATCATCTTGTAGAGACCGGGTATCTCATCGGGCGAGTCTTGTAGGTCGGCATCCATTGTAATCACCACGTCGCCCTGTGCTTCCTTGAAACCGCAGAAGAGGGCGGGGCTCTTGCCGTAGTTGCGGCGGAACTTGATGCCTTTCACTTCGTCGTGGGTGGCACTCAGTTCCTCTATCACCTGCCACGATTTATCGGTAGAACCGTCGTTGATGAATATCACTTCATAGCTGAACTGGTTTTCTTCCATCACTCGTGCTATCCAGGAGTAGAGCTCCGGTAGCGATTCATCCTCATTATATAAAGGTATAACTACTGATATGTCCATGCGCTTTATCTTTGTTCTTTTGTTTTTTCTTAATTCTTTCGATTGCGTCTGAAATAGAGCGTCAGCAGTGTGTGAAATGCCGATATCACGCTAATCACAATGCTCGTCACTAAGTTGAACCATAACAGCTCAAGGCAGATGTCTATCGGACGCATGCTCCGAAAGGTTGACGACCATTGCTCGCCCAGCTTCATCACGTCTTTTATCATCTGTTCGCTGTAGCCCAGTTGCTCCATGATTTCCTTGCCATGGGGGTCGGTCAATACCGAGGTGTACTTGTCTATCAGGTAACCGTCGTCCATATAACGGAGATAAAACCAAAAGGCAAGCGACAGAATCAGGGCACCACATACATATATTATATAAGAGTAGATGTAGGCGCTGCCAAATGTCATGCGGCTCTCACGCTCTGTTATGCCGTACTTTGCCGTAAAACCGCCCACATAGAAGGGGGTGAATAGCATCAGAAACAACCATATCGTTCCGCAAAGGGGTACGGCAAACTGGCAGATGAACATGCCCATCGTCAGTATCCAGTAAATGCCTAACAACAAACCGTCTCTTTGGGCGTATGCCCACGCTTGCTGATTGTTCACTCCCTGTGCCATTCTGTCGCGCTGTATTTGTTACTTATCTCCTAAAACGCTGCAAATTTACAAAGAATCAATGATATAAACGAACTATTTTACATTATTTACTTACAAAAACCCTTCTCCACCTTCCATGACCAACTGCGCATAATATGTCTGAATCTGTTAAAATATCTAAAAATCGAAGCGTCTTCATTGGCAGAACAATGTTTTTTGTGTAAATTTGCAACCGCAAAACGGGTAAGTCTTGCACGGCCAGCTCCCTTCGAATCCTCCAGGACGGGAACGTAGCAAAGGTAGTTGGTCGAGCGGCGCGATGTAAGTAGCTTGCCCACCCGCCTCTTTAGCTCAGTTGGCCAGAGCACGTGATTTGTAATCTCGGGGTCGTTGGTTC